>CALPPA020000056.1 GCA_943325355.2 Klebsiella pneumoniae
CTTACACCATAAATTGCAGTGGCAGATGCGTCTTTTAAAATTGAAAAACTTTCGACATCATTAGGGTTAATAAGAGACCAAGGATTTGTTCCTGCGTCACTTATTGGCACACCGTCAATGATAATCAAAGGGTCATTCGAAGCATTTAATGAAGCACCACCTCTAATTCTGATAATTGGCCCAGCATCTGGAGCACCACCTCCGTTAGTAATTCTAACGCCCGCAGCTTTTCCTGCTAATAATTGATCCGTAGTGAAAATTGCTCCTTTATTAAAATCTTTTGCCGTTACCACAGCAACTGAACCTGTAGCGTCTTTTTTCTTAACCGATCCATATCCTACCTGAACTACAACTTCTTTTAGTTCATTAGCATCTTCAACTAGACTGACAGTCAGTGATTGTTGATTGTTGAAAGTTACCGTTTGACTTGTGTACCCTATGAATGAAACTACGATTTTATCGCCTTTGTTTACTTTAGGTAATTTGAATTTCCCGTCAAAATCAGTCTGCGTCCCAATAGTGGACCCTTGAATTACCACATTTACTCCCGGAATAGGTTGATTCGATTTTGAATCTACAATCGTACCTTCTAATATTCCTTGAGCAAGAACACTAAATGGCAAGAATAGTAATAAAAATAACAACTTTTTGTAAATTGTTTTCATACTCTTTTTTTAAATTAATTAGGTTTTTTGTTTAATTTACCTTTACTTCGAATGTTAAAATTACATAAATTTTTTGGTATTCAACAAAAGGCATATTCAAATAGATTACGAAAACGTGATAGTGTTGAAAACTTTCTATATTATCACTGTTTTTGAGCCTAAAATTACCATTATATAAATTTTATTCTATCTTTATTACGAAATTGATTTTTATCAAATCACAAATATGAAAAAAAAGGTCACACTCAAACAAATTGCCAGAGAACTAGATGTATCTATTTCAACTGTTTCTAAATCCCTGAGAAACAGCCTTGAAATAGGCGAAGAAACGAGGCTTAAAGTTCAAGCTTTTGCCAAATTTTATCATTACAAACCTAACAATATTGCGCTTAGTTTAAAAAACAGAAAAACAAAAACCATAGGAATTATTATTCCAGAAATTGTCCATCACTTCTTTTCCACAGTCATTAACGGAATTGAGCAAATAGCTAACGAAAATGGGTATAGTGTCATCATTTGTTTGTCTGATGATTCCTTTGATAAAGAAGTGCTGAATATGGAAATGCTGGCTAACGGAAGCATTGATGGATTTATTATGTCACTCTCCAAAGAAACACAACAGAAAAAAGATTTTCACCATATAGATGAAGTAATCAATCAAGGAATGCCAGTGGTTATGTTCGACAGGGTAACTGATGATATTCAATGTGACAAAGTAATAATAGATGATGAATTAGCTGCTTTTGAAGCAGTTCAAAGTTTAATAGATAAAGGAAGAAAAAAAATTGCACTTATAACAACAGTTGATTATGTGAGCGTTGGCAAACTAAGAACAGACGGTTACACCAAAGCATTATTAAAAAATGGAATTCCTTTTGACGAAAAATTGATCATTAAAATTGAAAATGTTGACAATTGTGAAATAACTATTGCAAAATTATTAGAAGACAAAGCTATTGACGCCGTTTTTGCTGTGAATGAATTATTTGCCGTAACCATCATTAAAATTGCCAACAAAATGGGATTAAAAGTTCCGGAAGATCTAGCTGTTATTGCTTTTACGGATGGAATAATTTCAAAATATTCAACACCTACTATCACCACGGTGACACAAAATGGAATAGAAATGGGAAATATGGCGGCAAAGATTCTAATCGAAAGATTAGAGTCTGAAGACGATGAAAGTCAGGACGACGAACAACAAGAAGAAACATATAAAACAGTAATAATAGAATCGCATCTAATAGAACGAGAATCAACAAATTAGAATCAATTCTTACATTACTTATCAAACTATTTCGTTGTAGTTGGTGCTAATTCATAAATTTCTAAAATCTAAAATCTAAAATCTAAAATCTTTTATATATTTACATCATTCAAAACTTTTACTTTTACTTCGAAAAATAAGTTAAGTTTTGATAAGCAAGGCGCTTATCGTACATTTAATACAATATACGATAATGAAAAAACCCAAATTAAGTTTTTGGCAAATCTGGAATCTAAGCTTTGGATTCCTGGGAGTACAAATTGGATATTCCCTTCAAAATGGCAATACTAGCAGAATATTAGAAGCCCTTGGCGCTGATGTTCACAGCATCGGATTTTTTTGGTTGGCAGCACCTCTTGCAGGTTTAATTGTTCAACCCATCATTGGTCTTTCTAGTGATAAAACCTGGACGCGTCTGGGTCGTAGAATTCCGTTTATATTTTTTGGGGCAATTGTTTCGGCATTGGCAATGTTTTTTATGCCAAATGCGGAATACTTTACCTATTTGTTACCACCGCTAATTTTTGGTGCAGTAATGCTTCTTTTGATGGACACTTCCTTTAATGTAACTATGCAGCCGTTTAGAGCCCTTGTTGGCGATATGGTAAATGACGAACAGAAAAATCTGGGTTATTCCCTGCAAAGTGCCTTAATCAATTTTGGAGCTGTTTTTGGTTCCTTGTTGCCTTGGATTCTTGCCAAAGCAGGAGTTGCAAATGTTCCCGCTGCTGGCGAAAAAGTTGCAGCATCCGTAATCTGGTCTTTTTATATTGGAGGTGCAATTTTATTGGCAAGCGTTCTTTGGACTGTTTTTAGAACCAAAGAATATGCGCCAAAAGAACACGCCCTTTACAATGACATTGATTTAGAATCGGAAAAGGTAACCGAAAAAACAAGCATTTTAAAATTGATTTCAAATGCACCAACTATTTTTTGGCAGTTGGGAATTGTACAATTCTTTTCTTGGTTTGCCTTATTTTTAATGTGGGTTTATACCACAAGGGCCATTGCAAATCAGGTTTGGGGAGCAGAAGCTCTAGATCCAAAATCAATTGGTTTCAACGAAGCCGGAGATTGGACAGGCGTACTATTTGCCTTTTACAGTGCTGTTGCGGCATTATTTTCATTACTCATCCCATCAATTGCAAAATCTATTGGTAGAAAAAAAACCTATAGTTTTTCTCTTTTACTGGGAGGAATTGGGTTGGCATCGATGTATTTTGTACACGATAAAAACATCTTATTACTTTCAATTTCTGGAGTAGGATTGGCTTGGGCAGCAATATTGGCAATGCCTTATGCTATGTTATCAGGCTCTTTACCAGCGGACAAAATGGGAGTTTATATGGGATTGTTCAACGCAACCATCACCATTCCACAAATCGCGGCCGGGTTATTAGGAAGCACAATCATTGCATTGTTTGGTGGTTTTCCAATGGCAATTATAGTAATCGCAGGAGTTTCAATGTTGATTGCCGGACTAGCGGTGTTTTTTGTTAGAGAAAGCAAATCAACGATTAAATAAATTATTACAATCAGTATGAATACAAAGGCATTTATATTCGACCTTGACGGCGTAATTGTTGACACAGCAAAGTACCATTTTCTAGCCTGGAAAAAAATCGCCAACCAATTAGGAATCGAATTCACACACGAACACAACGAATTACTAAAAGGTGTGAGTCGTGTTCGCTCATTAGATATAATTTTAGGATTAGGAAAAGTTGAAGCTTCACAAGAGGATAAAAATAAATGGCTCGTTCAAAAAAACGAAGATTATTTGTCCTATTTAGTCGATATGGACCAAAGCGAAATCCTGCCTGGGGTGATGCCTATTTTAAACTATTTGAAAGAACAAAATCAATTAATAGCATTGGGTTCGGCAAGTAAAAACGCCAGACCCATTCTCGAAAAAACGGGAACATTGGAATATTTTGATGCGATTGTTGACGGAAATGATGTTTTGAATGCAAAACCCAATCCTGAAGTTTTCTTGCTTGCCGCCAAATTATTGAGCGCAAAACCAGAAGATTCTATAGTTTTCGAAGATTCTGTAGCAGGTGTTCAAGCGGCTAATATTGGAGGAATGACGAGCGTAGGAATTGGTGATGCCAAGACATTGAATGAAGCAAAATATATTTTTAAAGATTTTACCCAAATGGATAAAAGCTTTATCGAGAATTTAATAAAAAATTAAAACAAATGAACCAAGATTATATTAAACCAGACAATTGGTCCATCATTGAAGAAGGATTTGATGTTGAGAGTGTAAAATCATCCGAAAGTCTTTTCAGCATGGGAAACGGTGCGATGGGACAACGCGCTAATTTTGAAGAAAGTTATACAGGAGAAACCTTCCAAGGAAGTTACATTGCAGGCATTTATTATCCCGATAAAACCAAAGTGGGCTGGTGGAAAAATGGCTATCCAAAATATTTTGCCAAAGTGTTGAACGCTCCAAACTGGATAGGAATCGACATTGAAATCAATGACGAAAACCTGGATTTGAATTCTTGCACAGCAGTTAAAAACTTTCGTCGCGAATTGAATATGAAAGAAGGTTGGTACAACCGTTCTTTTGAAGCTACTTTAAAAAACGGAACCGAAATTGCCGTAAATATTCGTCGTTTTCTATCTTTAAATCTTGATGAAATAGGAGTTATCAATTATGAAATATCTCCTTTAAACAAGGATGCAAAAATAGTATACAAACCTTACATTGATGCTGGTGTGACTAATGAGGATGCCAACTGGGATGAAAAATTTTGGGAAATTCTTGACGTGAAAAGAACCGGAAATGAAGCTTTTATTACGGCTCAAACCTATAAAACACATTTTAAGGTAACAACTTTTATGCAAAATACCATTTTGGTAAATGGCAAAAACAGCAACATTTCGCCTTCGAACGTTAAAACTGGTACTGATAAAATTCAATTGTCTTACGATGTTCTAATTGCAAAAGGGCAAAATTCATCGATTCAAAAAATAGGCGGTTATACCGTTTCATTAAACCACACTAACACACAATCGGGAGCTGAAAACGCAATAAAAGAGGCATTGGCAAAAGGATATGGCCAATTATTAGAAGAACAAATTGAAGCTTGGGCAAAAATCTGGGAAATGTCAGACATCACTATTGATGGTGACGTGAAAGCACAGCAAGGAATTCGTTTTAATATATTTCAGTTGAACCAAACGTATTTAGGAAAAGATTCTCGTTTGAATATTGGTCCAAAAGGGTTCACCGGAGAAAAATACGGCGGCTCTACTTATTGGGATACTGAAGCCTATTGCATTCCGTTTTACATGGCGACTAAAGACCAGCAAGTGGCTAGAAATTTACTCACTTATCGCTATAATCAACTGGACAAAGCCATTGAAAACGCTCAGAATAATCTAGGTTTCAAAAATGGAGCTGCTTTGTATCCAATGGTGACGATGAATGGCGAAGAATGCCACAACGAATGGGAAATCACCCACGAAGAAATTCACAGAAATGGCGCGATAGCATTTGCCATCTTCAACTACTACCGTTTCACTGGCGATTACAGTTATATTCCAGAAAAAGGATTGGAAGTTTTGATTGGAATTGCTCGCTTTTGGCATCAAAGAGCCAACTTTTCGAATGACAAAAACCAATACGTGATTCTGGGAGTTACCGGACCAAACGAATATGAAAACAACGTAAACAATAATTTTTACACCAATTATATTGCCAAATGGTGTATTGATTATGCGTATGAGCAAATTCAAAAAGTGTCTCTCGAATATCCATCTGATCACAAACGAATTATCGAAAAAGTAAAATTATCGGATGCTGAATTACACGATTGGAAAAAAGTTTCCGGCAATATGTACTTCCCAAAATCCGAAGAATTAGGCGTTTATCTACAACAAGACGGATTCTTGGACAAAGATTTGGTATTGGTAAAAGACTTGGACAAAAGCCAGAGACCCATCAACCAAAAATGGTCTTGGGACAGAATTTTGCGTTCTCCGTATATCAAACAAGCTGATGTATTGCAGGGATTTTACTTCTTCGAAGATCATTTTTCGACAGAAGAATTGAAACGAAATTTCGAATTTTACGAAGCATTTACCGTTCACGAAAGTTCTCTTTCCCCATGCGTTCACTCTATTCAAGCAGCCAAATTGGACAAAATGGATATGGCTTATACTTTCTATTTGAGAACTTCAAGACTGGATCTTGACGATTACAACAAGGAAGTGGAAGAAGGCTGTCACATCACTTCAATGGCAGGAACCTGGATGAGTATCGTTGAAGGTTTTGGCGGAATGAGGGTAAAAGATAACGCGCTGCATTTTTCGCCAAAAATCCCAAAAGAATGGACAGGATATTCCTTTAAAATCAATTTTAGAAACCAGATTTTGAAAGTTGCCGTCAATCATGGCGATACTCAACTCACACTTGAAGGCTCAAAAGAATTGACTGTTTTTGTAAATGGAACTGCTGTTTTAGTAGAACCAAATAGTTTAGTGACAGTATAAAACTTAAACCATTTATGACATATAAGGATATATAAGAAAACTTAATTGAACTTATATACCTTATATGTTTATGTAAAATGTTGAAATAAATATAATTGTTTATCAAATGAAAAAGATAATTTTACTCTTCATTTTTACAACTACATCTATGTTTGGACAAATCGAAAGAATAGAACCTCCTTTTTGGTATGCTGGAATGCACAATCCTGAATTGCAAATTATGTTCTATGGCAAAAACATTGCCCAATTCCAGGTTTCTGTTTCCAATTCTATTAAAATTACAGATATAAAAAAAACTGAAAACCCCAACTACCTTTTCGTTACAATAAACACTAAAAATGTTCCAGCAACAAATTTTGTTTTCACTTTCAAAAACAATAACAAAGTAGTACTTACCCTTAACTATTCACTGAAACAGAGAAGAGAAAATTCAGCGCAACGCAAAAGTTTTGATGCCTCGGATATGATGTATTTGATAATGCCGGATCGATTTTCAAATGGTAAAAACAATAATGATTCCAACAATCAAACCCACGAAAAATTCAATCGAGATTTGCCAGGAGGAAGACACGGAGGCGACATTGAAGGCATCATCAACCATTTGGATTATTTGCAAGGATTAGGCGTTACAACACTTTGGAACACACCACTTTGCGAAGACAACGAAGTTGCATATTCTTATCATACTTACGCTCAATCTGATGTTTACAAAATTGATCCTCGCTATGGAATCAATGAAGATTATGCTCGATTAGCTGCAGAATTACACAAAAGAAAAATGAAATTAGTAATGGATTATGTTACTAATCATTGGGGCAAGGAACATTGGATGATGAAAGATTTACCTACTCGCGATTGGATTCATCAATTCGAAAACTTTACACAAACCAATCACAAAAGAACAACTTTACACGACATAAATGCATCAAAAATAGACACCAAAATCTGTATGGATGGCTGGTTTGCTCCCACAATGCCTGATTTGAATCAGTCCAATCCTTTGATGCTTAATTATCTGATTCAAAACGCTGTTTGGTGGATAGAATATGCAGATTTAGATGGCTTTAGAGTGGATACATTCAACTATTCTGACCCTGAAGGAATTGCAAAATGGACAAAAGCCATTACTGATGAATATCCTAATTTTAACATAGTTGGAGAAGTATGGATGCAAAATCAAGCACAAATGGCTTATTGGCAAAAAGACAGTAAAATTGCAGCTATTCAAAATTACAACTCTCATTTACCAAGCGTAATGGATTTCACATTACTTGGTGCATTGGGTAGCGTTTTCAATGAAGACCATGAAAGTTGGGACAAAGGAATGGCTAAAATTTACGATAATTTTTCGAATGATTTTCTCTATCCAAACATCAATAACCTACTAATCTTTGCCGAAAATCACGATACACAACGTCTGAATCACGTTTACAACAATGATATTCGAAAATACAAAATGGCAATTGCAATTTTGGCTACAGTTCGAGGAATTCCGCAGTTGTATTATGGTTCCGAAATTGGTATGGCGGGAAACAAAGATAATGGCGATGCTGATATCCGACAAGATTTTCCTGGTGGATGGGAAGGCGATACCAATAATGCATTTTCCAAAGAAGGAAGAACTCAAATGCAAAATGAATATTTTGATTTTACCTCTAAGTTATTCAATTGGAGAAAAAATAAATCGGTGATTCATACCGGAAAAATGACGCATTATATTCCTGAAGACAATACTTACGTCTATTTCAGATATGACTCAAAAGAAAGTGTGATGGTTTTATTCAACAACAGCAATGAAACCAAAGCCATAAATACAAATCGTTTTGCTGAAAATATTTTGAATTATAAGACCAGCAAAGACGTAATAACAGGCAAAGAAATTGATGTAGCAAACAAAATTACTTTGGAACCTAAATCGGTTTTGATATTGGAATTGAAATAACGGATTTAACCCTACCAAACCTGTCAGGTTATAAAAACATGTCAGGTTTAAATACACAAACAATGAAAAAATTACTTCTCTTACTATTTATAACTTCCCTTTCTTTTGCTCAAAATACAAACAGAAAATTCGAAAGCTATAAAAAAGTCAACAACGCTTTAGAAATAATAACTTCTGATGGTAAATACATCATCAAAGCGTATTCTGATAAAATTGTGGAAACTACTTTTATTCCAAAAGGAGACCCGAGTGACAGCGAATCGGCGAAGCAAACTTACAATCCAAATTCAGAAGCAGTAGTTTTAGTTCCAAAAAAAGAGATTTCAAAAATAATTAAAACACCAAGTGCTATAAGCCTTTACACCAAAGGAATTGTAGTAACAATTCAAGAATCACCTTTTCAAATCACGTACTTCAACCAACAAAAACTTTTGTTTTCTGAAAAATCAGGTTATTTCAAACAAAAACATATTCCGCTAGACAATGTAAAAGGCAATATAAAAGCCGATTCAACTGAAGTAATCCAATTCAACATTTCGCCCGAAGAAATGCTTTATGGTGGCGGCGCTCGTGCTCTGGGAATGAACCGTCGAGGCAATAAATTAGCATTGTACAATCGAGCGCATTATGGCTACGAAACCCGTTCGGAGCTAATGAATTTCACCATTCCAATGGTATTGTCTTCGAAAATGTATGCCGTTCATTTTGACAATTCTGCTATTGGTTACTTAGATTTAGACAGCAAAAAAGACAATACTTTGTCCTACGAAACCATTTCCGGACGAAAAACCTACCAAGTAATTATGGGCGATTCCTGGACCGAATTGATTTCGAATTATACCGATTTAACCGGAAAACAACCTTTGCCAGCTCTATGGACTTTGGGAAATTTCTCCAGTCGTTTTGGCTATCATTCGCAAGAAGAAGTAGAGAAAACCATCAAGAAATTTGAAGATGATAAAATTCCTGTCGATGCGATAATTCTGGATTTGTATTGGTTTGGAAAAACTATTCAAGGAACAATGGGAAATTTGGATTGGGACAAAGACAAATTTCAAAATCCAACGAAAATGATTGCCGATTTAAATACCAAAGGCATAAAAACCGTTCTAATTACTGAACCTTTTGTACTTACCACTTCAAACAAATGGCAAGAAGCAGTTGATAAAAAAATAGTGGCGACGGATAAAGCCGGAAATCCATTTACCTATGATTTCTATTTTGGGAACACCGGAATCATCGACATTTTCAAACCCGAAGGAAAAGACTGGTTCTGGAATGTTTACAAACGATTAATCAATCAAGGCGTTGGCGGACTTTGGGGCGATTTGGGAGAACCCGAA
>CALPPA020000057.1 GCA_943325355.2 Klebsiella pneumoniae
GGAACAGTAATTCCTGGAGAATACGGAAAATTGTTTCTTACTATTTTTAGACTATTTGCCGTTACGGGAATTGGTTATTGGCTTTGGGATTCTGTCGAAAGAAAACACAGTTCAAACTATCTTATTGTAGCCATTTCCCTGATTCTTGCCGGAGCTTTTGGCAACATCATCGACTCTGTTTTTTATGGTGTAATCTTCGATGAAAGCTACGGTCATTTGGCTACTTTATTCACAAACAAACCTTATGGAACATGGTTTCACGGCAAAGTGGTTGATATGTTGTATTTTCCATTATTCGAAGGAAACTGGCCAGAATGGTTCCCGATTTTGGGTGGACACCATTTTAAATTTTTCAATGCGATTTTCAACATTGCCGATATGGCGATTTCTACAGGTGTTGGGATTTTAATTGTTTTTAATAGAAAAGCGTTTCATCATCAGCATTAAAATCGATAAACGGCATTCGGAGTCACACAATGATCCAGCTTCACGTCGTTTACAAAAATATCTTCAATGTTTTCTTCGGCTTCAAAGAAGGAAAGCCCAATTTTTATAGTTTCGGGTTTGCATTCCATCAAGAATTTGTCGTAAAATCCTTTGCCATAACCTGCGCGATGTCCGTTTTTGTCAAAAGCCAAAAGCGGTACAAAAACCACATCAATTTTGTCGGCAGGAACTTCTAAACCATCAATAGGTTCGGGAATATTGTATTCGTTTTTCTTGATTTTGGTATTATCAGTAAGGAGAAAATGAGTCATCTCTCTCGTTTCGAAATCACTTTTAGATATAATAATTTCCTTGTCTTTTCCAGAAAGCAAATGTAGGATAAACTCAGTGTTGACTTCTTTATGTTCGGTAATTGGAAGGAAAATATGAAAATAGGTTTTCTCCCAAATAGGAAGTGTCAACACTTTATTGGCAATAGCCAAACTCAATTCTTCCAAATCATTTTCGGAAAGTTGGTTTCGCAAGGCTTTGTATTTTGCCCGTAATTCTTTTTTAAGCATGCACTATCGCTTTCAATTCGTTTATAAAAGTCGTTAAATGCTCTACTTCAACGTGATCCATAAGCACAATTTTGTACCATTTATTACCTTTATGGTGCTGTTCGGGAATCAAATCAAATTTTTTGGCAATTTCCGCTGAAATATACTCTGCGTGAATGGTCACAATATTCATATTCGGTTCCCTGAAATATTTGATATTTAGTTTGTCTAATTGGTGACACAAGAATAGGGTGCGCATTTGTAAAATGCTAACTTTTTCGAACCAGCCATTCGGGCCATATGTAAACAAAATCATCCAAACCGCCACAGCATTTGCACCGGATCGACTTCCGCAAAGGGTTAAATCCATTCCTTCGACATATTCAGCTTCCTTGGTCAAAACATTTTCAATCAATCCTTTTCTACAAATAAAAACACCCGTTCCATAAGGCGATTGCAGCATTTTATGAGCATCGACAGTAATAGAACTTATCTTTGGGTTACTGAAATTAATAGTTGATTTCTGGTTGCTAAACGGATATACAAAACCGCCGTAAGCACCGTCAATATGGAGTTTGTATTCGACTTCGTGTTTTTCTAAAGCAGAAGTGTAATCTTCGGGATTATCTACAGAGCCAAAAATTGTTGTTCCCAGATTAGCAATTGCAATAAAATATTTTTTCCCATTTTGTTTGGCATTACTGATTTCATTTTTCAATGCCGTTTTGTCAAGCTCTCTTTTTTCGAAAGAAACCGGAATTTTTATCCAATCAAGCATCAAAATATTGGCAGCTTTTGGGATGGAATAATGGGTGTCATAGGAGGATAAGATGACGATTTCATCTAATTTAGCTCCTTTTTTATACATAAAAAAATTGCGATACATCCAGATGGCTTGTACGTTTGCTTCGGTTCCGCCTGGAGAAATATAGCCGTCAAAGGAATCGGGTTGTGCTTTAAAAACATCAACAGCAAGCACATTCAAGACTTCGCGTTCCATTTCTTGTGTTCCCTTGAATGCTGTTTCAGAAGTTCCTAAAGTATGGCAACCTATGTGATTTGGGTTTGCCACATAAGTTCGTAAAACGGGAGCGTCCTTTAAAAACGGAGCATCATCATTAAAAACTTTTCCATCCAGTTGTGAAGCGGGATATCCAAGGGAAGCGTCTTTAGAAAAATTCACATTTTCGTCTAATGCTTTTTGAACTCTATTATTTCGTTCTTCCTTCGAAAGTTTCTTCCAGTAAATCATATCAATTTTTTTTACAAAGATAAATTTATAAATCTTTATAAATATGATAATCGTTAGGTTTATGCATTTTCTAGATTTGGAACTTCATATTTTTCAGCTAACTTTGTTAAATGAACATTCCAACTCTCGAACTTCAACTTCAAACCTTACCTGATGGTCCCGGGGTCTATCAATATTACGACAAGGAAGGGAAGATTTTGTATGTTGGAAAAGCCAAAAATCTTAAAAAGAGAGTTTCTTCCTATTTCAACAAAATTCACGACACGGCCAAAACCAATGTGCTGGTCAAGAAAATCGTAACCATAAAACACATCGTCGTTCCTACCGAAACCGATGCACTTTTGTTAGAAAATAACCTTATAAAAACATTACAACCTCGGTACAATGTCTTGTTGCGCGATGACAAAAGTTATCCTTGGATTTGCATCAAAAAAGAACCTTTCTCCCGAATATTTTCGACTAGAAGATTGGTCAAGGACGGCTCGGAATATTTTGGTCCTTACACGAGTTTCAAGACCGTAAACACTATTTTGGAATTGATAAAAGAACTGTATCCGCTGCGAACCTGCAATTATGATTTGAGTAAATCGAATATCGAAAGTGGCAAATTCAAGGTCTGTTTGGAATATCATATTGGCAATTGCAAAGGGCCTTGCGAGGGATTTGAATCTTTGGAAAATTACCAAAAACAAGTTGATGCTATTCGCGAAATCTTGAAAGGAAACTTCAAAGAATCGATGAAAGATTTCAAAAAAGTGATGACGGATTTGGCGAGTGAAATGCATTTTGAAGAAGCCCAAAAAATTAAAGAAAAAATAGAAATTCTCGAAAATTACCAATCGCGTTCTACCATTATAAATCCAAAAATTACCAATATCGACGTATTTTCGATAGTTTCAGACGAAAGCGCCGCCTTCGTTAATTTTCTTCAAATTTCTCACGGCTCGATTATTCGTTCGCATACTATGGAAATCAAAAAGAAGCTCGATGAACCCGACGAAGAATTATTAGAATTGGCGATTATTGAACTCAGAGAACGATTTCATTTACTATCCAAAGAAATAATAGTTCCTTTTGAAGTTGAAGTTGGTTCAACCATAAAAGTTACCGTTCCGCAATTGGGAGACAAAAAGCAAATTCTGGATTTGTCTATTCGCAACGCCAAGTTTTACCGAATCGAACAATTGAAACAACTGCAAATCGTAGATCCCGATCGTCACGCCAATAGGATTATGGCACAAATGCAAAAGGATTTGCGATTGCCTGTTGAGCCACGACACATCGAATGTTTTGACAATTCGAATATTCAAGGAACGAATCCCGTGGCGGCTTGCGTGGTTTTCAAAGATGGAAAACCTAGCAAAAAAGACTATCGACATTTCAACATAAAAACCGTCGAAGGACCTGACGATTTTGCTTCGATGACCGAAGTAGTATATAGAAGATACAAAAGATTATTGGACGAAAACGAACCTTTGCCTCAGCTTATTATCATTGATGGTGGAAAAGGGCAATTATCATCTGCTTTGAAAAGTATTGATGAATTGGGCTTGCGCGGAAAAATCACCATTATTGGCATTGCAAAAAGATTGGAAGAACTCTTTTATCCAGGTGATTCTATCCCGTTGTATTTAGATAAAAAATCAGAAACTTTGAAGGTAATTCAACAATTGCGCAATGAAGCTCACCGATTTGGAATTACACATCATCGGGATAAAAGGAGTAAAGCGGCACTGAATTCTTCGATTGAAAGCATTCCCGGAATTGGCGAAAAAACGATGTTGGCGTTGATTCAACATTTCAAAAGTGTTAAAAGATTAAAATTAGCCACAGAAAAAGAAATTTCTGACGTTGTTGGTATATCGAAAGCCAAAAAAATTTCCGACTTTTACAAAACTAATAGTTAGTTAAAATGAAAAAGTATATTTTATTCTTTTTTCTATTTTTCACTTTTCTTCCGTCTTTTTCGCAAGACACCATCAAAAGACCTAAAATTGGTCTGGTTCTAAGTGGTGGTGGCGCAAAAGGATTCGCTCACGTGGGAGTTTTGAAAGTTTTAGAACAAGCAGGGATAAAAATAGATTTTATTGGCGGAACTAGTATGGGTGCAGTTGTTGGAGGACTTTACGCCTCTGGTTATAATGCAGCACAACTAGATTCCATTGTAACCATAACCAATTTTGACAATTTATTGATTGATTATATTCCTCGTTCTTCAAAAAGTTTTTACGAAAAAAGGAATGATGAGTTGTATGCTTTGGTGCTACCTTTCAATAAATTTAAAATTGGAGTTCCTCAATCACTTTCTAAAGGAATGTTTAATTACAATATGTTTAACCGACTTACTTTACACGCAAGACATATTAGAGATTTCAACCAGTTTCCAATTCCCTTTTTGTGTTTGGCTACTGATATTGAAATTGGACAACAAGTTGTTTTAGATCAAGGAGTTTTGGCACAAGCTTTATTTGCCAGTTCTGCATTACCTTCAGTATTTTCTCCAGTAACTCTTGATGGGAAACTCTTAGTTGATGGCGGGGTTACTAATAATTATCCTATTGAAGAAATTAGGAAACTTGGCGCTGATATCATCATTGGGGTAGATGTACAAAGTGGGTTGCGAGATAAAGATCAACTACAAGACGCAACAAAGATTTTGTTTCAAATCACGAACCTTCATACGATAGAAAAAATGGAGGAAAATTCAAAAAACACAACTATTTATATAAAACCAGACATCAAAGATATTGGGGCTGTGTCTTTTGAGAGAGCAAAAGAAATTATTCTAAGAGGCGAAGAAGCCGCATTTACTGTGTATGAAAAGCTAGATAAATTAGGCAATGATTCTTTTCCATATCAAAAGCCTAAATTAAAAATAGCATCTGACAGTTTACAAATTGTAAAAATTGTCTGCAACAATTTAATTAATTATTCCAAAGCATATATTCAAGGAAAATTAAAGTTCAAGCAAGGTTCAAAAATCAGGTATTCAGATTTAGAAACAGGAATCAATAATATTGATGCAACTCGCAATTTTGGGACTGTAACTTATTCCTTAGAACCAAATGGCTCAGGAGACGACTTGGTTCTTAACCTCATTGAAAATCCTGTAAAAACCTATTTGAAATTTGGATTGCATTATGACGGACTATACAAAAGTGGAGTTCTAGCAAACATTACAAACAAAAACACCCTTTTTAAAAACGATGTGGCTTCATTCGATTTGATTATTGGGGATAATGTCCGGTATAATTTAGATTATTATATTGATAACGGATATAATTTGAGTGTAGGATTTAAATCGCAATTGAATCAATTTAACAAAAATATTACTAATCAAATAGTTAGATTGTCTTCTGATCCATTAATAAATTCAATCAACATTAATTTTTTAGACTTGACTAATGAGTTGTATTTTCAGTCCATTTTTGCACAAAAATTTTTAATAGGATTAGGTATTGAGCACAAATATTTAAATATAAATTCCGAAACGATTACCAATACTGATACTACAATTGACAAAAGTCATTACGGCTCTATTTTTGCCTATTTGAAATATGATTCTTTTGATAACCAATATTTTCCAACAAAAGGATGGTATTTTTCCAGCGACTTGCATAACTATTTATTTTCTTCAAATTATACCGGAAAATTCAATCCTTTTTCAATAGCTAAAGCTGACGCAGGAATTGCATTCAAAATTTTTAAAAAAACCGCCTTTAAATTTCAAACAGAAGGGGGGTTTTCTATTGGAGAAAAAAGTGTTCCCTTTTTTGATTTTGTTATGGGTGGTTACGGTTTTACACCCATTAATAATTTCAGACCTTTTTATGGATATGATTTCTTGAGTATTGCTGGAGATAGTTATTTAAAATCCTCTTTAACTTTAGACTATGAAATTTTTAAGAAAAACCATTTGAATTTTTCGGCAAATTATGCCAATATAGGAGCCAATCTCTTTGATTCATTAGACTGGATAGCACTACCAAAATATTCTGGTTATGCAATAGGATATGGTTTAGAAACAATAATCGGACCCGTAGAAGTAAAATATTCTTGGTCGCCAGAAACCAACAAAGGATTTACTTGGTTCAGTATTGGGTTTTGGTTTTAATTAAATTAATAAATAATAGTTGCAAATTCTTCTACTAGCAAATTATGTCCAGGTATAATGAATTAAAGCAATTATGACGAATGCAACAAAACTTGATTTTTTTTATACAAAGTGAAAAAATAACTAATAGTTAACATAAGCGTATGCAAATGTTCTGTTAAACTTTGTTTTTTGCTAAGAAAAATTCAAACCCTTAATTATCTTTGCCAAAGTAAATCAAGAAGGGGTGGTTTCCTTCTTAGTTTCATATAAATTTCATAATTTATATTTTTTGGTTAGTTAATAGCATTAAACTCAGTCATTATTTGACTGGGTTTTTTTGTTTTAATACATTTGGAACAAAATTTGCATTAACTGGCAATAAATAGTCCAAAATGGCAATCAAAAAAATAATTCTACTACTACTATTTATTGCTACTGTAAGTTTTGATTCTCGAAAAGCTGAAGCTTTTGATATGGGGGAATGGTTTAAATTTAGAATTCACTACGGAATCGTAAATGCGGGTTATGCTACTCTAGAAGTTAAAGAGGCAACGATAAACAGCAAAAAAGTATTTCACGTAATTGGCAAAGGATACACCACAGGAGTCTCCAAGTTTTTTTTTAAAGTCGAAGATTTATACGAAAGCTATATCGATAAGGAGACAGGAAATCCCTATCAATATGTTAGAAAAATTGACGAAGGAGGTTACACCAAAAATCAGGAAGGTTTTTTCAATCAGTCCGAAAATAAAATTTTGGTAAAAGATTATAAGCACAGTACCGAGAAGACTTTTGGTACATCTAAAAATACTCAAGATATATTATCGTCGTTTTATTATTTACGAAATTATCCTAATATTGATAAAATGAAGACTGGAGAATTTGTGGCTATTGATATGTTTTTTGATGATATAACAACAAAATTTAGGTTAAAGTTTATTGGTCGAGAAGATATTAGAACTAAATTTGGAGTTATTTCAACGATGATTTTTCGTCCATTAGTTCAATCTGGACGAGTTTTTAAAGAAGAAGAGAGTTTAACTATTTGGATATCTGACGATGACAATAAAATGCCAATAAGAATAAAAGCAAATCTTGCCGTAGGGTCTATAAAAGCTGATTTAGAAGGTTTCAAAGGATTAAAACATCCGTTTAAATTAAAAATGAAATGATAAAATTTTAATACATTACTGATTTATAAAAGAATTGATTTTTTTGGTAACAAAAAACAACATAATTACATACACCTATTCAATTTGAAAAAAGCATACCTAATTATAATCTTGTTGGTTTCATTAGTTTCCTGCCAGCAGTCAGAAACAGTGAGCTTAATTCCAGACCAAAAAAATAGTCGCCATATTGAACAATTTGGATTTAATTTTAAAGATTTCAATGTGCTTCACGACACGGTGCAAAGTGGTGACACCTTCGGAAGCATAATAGAAAAACAAAATATTGTAGACAATCAAGTGTATGACATAGTCAATAAAGTCAAAGATACCTTTGACGTAAGATCTGTTAGAATTGGAAAAACATTTACCTT
This sequence comes from Klebsiella pneumoniae, assembly GCA_943325355.2. GTDB lineage: Bacteria > Bacteroidota > Bacteroidia > Flavobacteriales > Flavobacteriaceae > Flavobacterium. The sequence continues at coordinate 7,878 of CALPPA020000057.1, forward strand.
TTTACGTTCAAAAGACCGATATAAAAAACTACAGGTTCTAGTATATCAACCTGATAGAGCCAGTTATTATGTAATTGATTTTAGAGATTCGGTTAGTGTTTACAAAATAACTAGACCCATTCGTATTAAAAAAAGAACAATAGCGGGAGAATTAAATGGTTCTTTTTCAGAAGAACTAAATAAGCTGGGAGTTGACGCGGCTTTGGCCAATAAATTAATCAAAGTATATGCTTGGTCAATCGATTTTTTTAAGTTAAAAAAAGGAGATCAATTTGGAGTTATTTTTACCGAGAGATATATTGATGATACTATTTATAATGGTGTTGATAGTTTGAGAGCTGCTTTTTTTGAATACAAAGGCAAAATGATTTACGCCTTTCCCTTTGCTCAAAATGAAGCTTCCGGAAAAATAGATTATTATGATGAAAACGGAAAAGCGCTTAAGAATTTTTTCCTTAAATCGCCACTCAAATATGCCAATATCACTTCACGTTTTACAAGAAGTAGATTTCATCCCGTACAAATGATTTGGAAAGCGCACAAAGGAACAGATTATGCTGCACCAACAGGAACGCCAATTATGACAACTGCATCTGGAATTGTAGAGCAAACAGGGTATACGGCAGGAAATGGGAATTTTGTAAAAATCAAACATAACAGAACCTATTCGACTCAATATTTACATATGTCCAGAATTTTGGTTCGCAGAGGACAAAGAGTCACTCAAGGAAGCATCATCGGAAAAGTAGGTAGCACAGGTTTATCAACAGGACCTCATGTTTGTTATCGATTCTGGAAAAACGGAGTTCAAGTGGACGCATTACGATTAAAATTACCCAACTCCCAACCTATGGAGAGTAAAAATCTTCCTAGATTTAAGTTGCAAATTGAGCCATTGAAATGGGAATTAGACAGTGTTGCGAATCTATAATTCAAGAATAGTTTATCTCTTTGTTAATGATAATGAAAGCATTGTTTATTTTACAAACTAAAATTGTAAATTTGCACTTTCAAAAATAAAACACAAAATGGCTTTACAAAACACAAACCCAACAACAACTTTAGCTTGGCAAAAACTGCAGAAACATTTTCAGGAAATGAATACTGCATCTATGAAAGAAATGTTTCTCGAAGACAAAACAAGAGCAGCAAAATTTCATTTTTATTGGAATGATTTCTTAGTTGATTACTCTAAAAATATCATCAATCAGGAAACAATAAATTTGTTGCTTGAGTTGGCAAACGAAGCACAGTTAAAGGATGCAATTGCAAAATATTTTGAAGGTGACATCATTAATCAAACCGAAAACAGGGCAGTTTTACATACTGCTTTACGCGCAAAAGAAACAGCGATAATAAAAGTTGACGAAGAAAATGTAATTTCTGAAGTTTTTGAAGTTAAAAATAAAATTAAAAACTTTACAAACGAAGTTGTAAACGGTGACAGAAAAGGATACACCGGAAAACCATTTACTGATGTTGTAAACATTGGAATTGGAGGTTCAGACCTTGGTCCAGCAATGGTTGTTGAAGCTTTGCAATATTATAAAAATCACTTAAACGTTCATTTTGTATCCAATGTTGATGGTGATCACGTAAACGAAATCATTAAAAAATTAAATCCAGAAACAACTCTTTTTGTGATTGTTTCTAAAACCTTTACCACACAAGAAACATTAACTAATTCTGAGACTATTAGAGAATGGTTTTTAAAATCAGCTTCGCAAGA
>CALPPA020000058.1 GCA_943325355.2 Klebsiella pneumoniae
CGAATTGGATATGAGAATGAGTAAAAAAAATGATTTGAATGCCTATCGAGTGGTCAATGAATATGATGATGCTAACTTACGAAGAGTGTTTTTGGATTATGGTGAATTGAAAAACGCACCAGCTTTAGCACGAACTATTATCGAAGCTAGAGAATATCAGCCAATTAGTACTACCGATGAATTGAAAGAAGTTTTGACAAAATATTTACCCGAAAGAGTTAAAAACAAAGTATTAGCTCAAATCTATCAAGCTATTCGAATTGAAGTTAACCAAGAAATGGATGTTCTGAAAGAATTCTTGGAGCAATCGTTGGAGATTTTAAATCAAGGCGGAAGATTAAGCGTGATTTCCTATCATTCATTAGAAGATCGATTGGTCAAAAGATTTATGAAAAACGGAATGTTTGAAGGAGAACCAGAACGCGACTTTTTTGGCAATTTTTCAGTTCCATTCAAAACCATTGAAAAATTGATTGTTCCAGATAATGCCGAAATAAAGATCAACAATAGAGCGAGAAGTGCAAAATTAAGAATTGCCGAAAAAATATAAATAGTCAAAAAGCAACAATGAAAAACGGAGTTTATGGCATATTAAAAGCGCGTTTCCTTATTGAAGATGATTCAATAAAAAATTGGCGTTTTATCGTTTTTCTAATTGTTCTTGCTATAATTATGATTGCAAATACTCAGAGTTTCGAAAAAAAAATATACAAGATTAACGAACTCACAAATCAAGTAAAAGAACTTCGTTCTGAATTTGTAGACAGACGTTCAGAGTTAATGAAACTAAAAATGGAATCGACGGTTTCTGAAAAAATGGTAGAAAAACAAATTTTCCCATCAACAGTTCCGCCAACAAAAATAAAAGTCAAAAAAATCGCAGAAAAAAGTTTTTTCAACAAATTATGGCAGTAGAAGATAAAAACATATCCTACAGAATTTATCTTGTTGCTTTTGTCATCTTTTTGATGGCAATTGCGATAGCCGTTAAGTTGACAAATATACAGTGGGTTGAAGGTGATTATTATCGAAAATTAGCCAAAGAAAGAACAGTTAAGAATTTTGTCATTCCAGCTAATAAGGGAAATATTTATTCTGCAGATGGAAGTATGCTAGCGACTTCTATTCCAAATTATGAAATCAGGTTTGATGCCGTTGCTCCAAAAGCCTTTGCATTTGAGAAAAACGTAAAATCTTTGTCGGATTCACTGTCTATTCTATTAGGGAAACCAAAAGGATTTTTTCTCAACGAATTTCGAAAAGCTAGAGCAAACAAAAACAGGTATTACTTGGTTGCTCGCGATTTGAGTTATACAGAATATGTGAAAATTAAAGGTTTTCCATTATTTAATCTAGGGACTTATAAAGGCGGGATTATAGTTCAGCAAGAAACGGTAAGAGAACATCCTATTGGTAAAATTGCCGAGAGAACCATTGGTTACGAAAGAAAAACCCCAAGCGGAACTCCCGATGGAAAAGGGATTGAATGGGCTTACCGAAAATACCTTAACGGAAAAGACGGTAAAATTTTAAAACAAAAAATTGCAAAAGGGCAATGGAAACCTATTCGGGATGTTAACGAAGTTGACCCGCAAGATGGTTACGATGTGATTTCAACCATTGATGTTTTCATCCAAGACATTGCACATCATGCTTTATTAAAACAACTTACTGATTATCAAGCTGAGCATGGCTGTGTAGTAGTAATGGAAACAAAAACAGGACAAATAAAAGCCATTTCAAATCTTGGTAGAGCTGGAGACGGGTCTTATTATGAAACCACAAATTATGCAATTGCTGAATCACATGAGCCAGGGTCAACCTACAAATTAGTAGATTTAATGACTTTGCTAGAAGACAAAAAAGTAGACACCAGTGCTGTTTTTGATAGCCACGGAGGTATAATCACTTATTCTGGAAAAGCAGTTAGAGATTCTCACAAAGGAGGTTATGGAAAAATATCTTTGGCACGTGGATTTGAGGTGTCCTCAAATACAGTTATGGTTCAAGCTGTTTATAATAACTATAAAAGCAATCCTGCAGAATTTGTTAATCACATTAATGAATATGGGTTAAATAAATGTTTGGGACTTCCTATAAAAGGGGAAGGACTTCCTTATGTGCCACAACCAGGTGACAAAAATTGGTCTAATCTTTCACTTCCTTGGATGGCTTTTGGTTATGGAGTTTCAATTACGCCATTGCAAACCTTGACCTTCTATAATGCTGTCGCAAATAATGGAGTGATGGTGAAGCCACAATTTGTTTCAGAAATTAAAGAGTGGAATAGAACCATCAAAAAATACAATACTCAGGTTATAAACCAGAAAGTCTGTTCTAAGGAAACCATATTGAAGTTACAAGCTGTTCTTGAAAACACTGTAAAAAGAGGAACAGGTGCTAAACTGTATTCCAAAGATTTTTCTATGGCAGGAAAAACAGGTACTGCACAAGTAAATTATGCAAAAAATGGTGGTTCAGAGAAATATTACGCTTCTTCATTCGTGGGTTATTTTCCAGCTAAAAAGCCAAAATATTCCTGTATAGTAGTCGTGCATAAGCCAAGTACTGCAAACAATAATTACTATGGTGCTGATGTGGCTGGTCCTGTTTTTAAACGAATTGCCCAAAAGATTTTTACAGATGCTCCTTCTACAAACGAGATTAAAAATATTGACAGGAAGATTCTAAAACAAGAAAATGATTATGACACTTATTTTGCAAAAGCACAAAAACAGTCACTATCGGTCCCAAATGTTAAAGGAATGTCGGGAATGGACGCCGTTGCTTTGTTAGGAAATCTTGGAGTGAAAGTAAAAACAATTGGCATTGGAAAAGTAAAAAAACAATCCATACAACCCGGAGAAAATTTAGATAAAAACACAATCATAACATTAGAATTATCGTGATTAATCTGAAAGAAATAATATACAAAGTCGCTATTGAAGCTGTAAAGGGTTCAACGGATATTGCTATCAATAAAATGGATTTTGATTCCAGAAAAATTGAGACAAATGATATTTTTGTGGCTATTCGCGGCACGATTTCAGATGGGCACGATTATATTGAAAAAGCTATTTGGCAAGGTGCAATTGCAATTGTTTGCGATACTTTTCCTGAAACATTAACTAAGGGAATCACCTACATTCAAGTAAAAGACACCAATAAAGCTTTGGCATTTATGGCTGCCAATTATTTTGGGAATCCATCCCAAAACTTAAAATTAGTTGGTATTACAGGAACGAATGGTAAAACGACAATTGCGTCGTTATTATATCAATTATTTAAAAAGGCAGGTTTCAAAGTGGGACTTTTATCTACCGTAAAAATTATGGTTGATGAAATGGAGTACAAAGCCTCTCATACCACGCCAGACTCCATTACAATTAATCATTACTTGAGCGAGATGGTAACATCTGGAATTGAATATTGTTTTATGGAAGTGAGCTCTCACGGAATCCATCAAAAACGTACCGAAGGATTACATTTTGTTGGAGGAGTTTTTAGTAATTTATCGCACGATCATTTAGATTATCATCCCACTTTTGCAGAATACCGTGACGTAAAAAAATCGTTTTTCGACAATTTGCCTAAAACTGCTTTTGTCCTTTCAAATATTGATGACAAAAACGGCCAAGTAATGTTGCAAAACACTGCTGCCAAAAAATTCACGTATGCATTAAAATCTTACGCCGATTATAAAGCACAAATTCTCGAAAACCAATTATCGGGGTTATTGTTGAAAATAAACGGCAATGAAGTTTGGGTAAAACTCATAGGTACTTTCAATGCTTATAATTTATTGGCAATTTATGGAACTGCAGTTCAATTGGGGATGGAAAGTCTTGAAGTACTTCGATTATTGTCTGATTTAGAAAGTGTTTCGGGTCGTTTCCAATTCATAGTTTCCAACGCCAATATAACCGCGATTGTAGATTATGCACATACTCCTGATGCTTTGGAAAACGTCTTGAAAACAATAAATAATATCCGTACTAAAAACGAACAATTGATTACGGTTGTTGGTTGTGGCGGTAACAGAGACAAAGCCAAGCGTTCAATTATGGCATCAATTGCAACTGAACTTAGTGATAAAGTAATCTTGACTTCGGACAATCCTAGAAATGAAGATCCTGAGGTTATCATCAACGAAATGGAGCAAGGTGTAGCACCACAAAATTTTAAAAAATCGTTGTCAATTACTGATAGAAAACAAGCCATAAAAACAGCTTGCCAATTAGCTCAACCTAATGATATTATTTTAATCGCAGGAAAAGGACACGAAACCTATCAAGAGGTTCAAGGTGTTCGCCACGATTTTGACGATATGAAAACTGTTACTGAATTACTAAACCAACTCAATAAATAGAAATATGTTATACTACTTATTTGAATATTTAGACAAAACAATGGACATTCCTGGCACAGGAGTTTTCCAATACATAACATTTAGATCAGCATTAGCTTTTATGCTTTCCCTGCTTTTGTCTACTATTTATGGTAAAAGAGTTGTAGGATTTTTAAGAAAACAACAAATTGGAGAAACTGTTCGCGAACTTGGGCTGGCTGGTCAAAACGAGAAAGCTGGAACCCCAACAATGGGTGGATTGATTATCATATTTGCCACTTTGATTCCTGTACTGCTTTTTGCCAAACTACAAAACATATATATAGTATTGCTAATTGTAACTACTTTATGGATGGGAACCATTGGTTTTATTGATGATTACATCAAAATATTCAAAAAGGACAAACAAGGGTTAAAAGGAATATTCAAAGTTTTCGGACAAGTCGGTTTGGGCTTGATTGTAGGTTCCGTTCTTTATTTTAATCCTACGGTAACTATAAGAACAGATACTGGCAACAGCGATATTTTTAGAGTCACATCTGAAAATGTAATTAAACAAGCACCAGTTTTTGAAAAATCGACAGCAACAACAATTCCTTTTTTTAAAAACAATCAGTTTGATTATGCCGAAGTATTGGCTTGGACTGGTGAAGGGTATGAAAATTGGGCGTGGTTGATTTTCATTCCAATGGTTATTTTTATTATCACGGCAGTTTCAAATGGAGCTAATTTAACTGATGGAATTGATGGCTTAGCTGCGGGAACATCCGCGGTTTCGGTCTTGGCGCTGGGGATTTTTACGTTCGTATCTGGGAATATTATTTTTTCTAATTATTTGAACATAATGTACATCCCATATTCGGGTGAAATGACCGTTTTTATTGCCGCTTTTGTGGGAGCATTAATTGGTTTTCTTTGGTATAATTCCTATCCGGCAACTGTTTTTATGGGTGATACGGGAAGTTTGACAATTGGTGGTGTAATTGCGGTTCTTGCGATTGCCGTTCGAAAAGAGTTGTTGATTCCTTTATTGTGTGGAATATTCTTGGTCGAAAATTTCTCAGTGGTTTTGCAAGTGGCTTATTTTAAATACACCAAAAAGCGTTTTGGTGAAGGTCGAAGAATTTTTCTAATGGCGCCTTTGCATCATCATTATCAAAAGAAAGGGTATCACGAAAGTAAAATTGTAACTCGATTTTGGATTGTGTCTATAATGTTGGCCATTTTGTCAATCGTGACTTTAAAATTAAGATAATGAGATTAGTTGTTTTAGGTGGTGGCGAAAGCGGAATAGGAACTGCAATTCTTGGAAAGAAAAAAGGATACGATGTTTTTGTATCTGATTTTGGAAAAATAAAACTAAGTTACAAAGAAGTTCTTATTACAAACGATATAGCTTGGGAGGAAGAAACCCATACAGAAGCACTGATTTTGAATGCAGATGTAGTGATGAAAAGTCCAGGAATTCCAGAAAAAGCACCAATCGTAAAAAAATTAGTTGAAAAAGGGATTTCGGTGATTTCAGAAATCGAGTTTGCTGCGCCATTTACAAAGGCAATGACAATAGGAATCACCGGAAGTAACGGCAAGACTACAACAACAATGTTGACGCATCATTTGTTAAAATCAGCAGGACTAAATGTTGGATTGGGTGGGAATATCGGAAAGAGTTTTGCTTGGCAAGTTGCTGACTATAAATATGATTCATACGTGCTCGAATTGAGTAGTTTTCAGTTGGACGGAATCATAAATTACAAGCCGCATATTGCCATAATTACCAATATAAGTCCAGATCATTTAGACCGATACGATTACAAATATGAAAATTATATTGCTTCGAAATTTAGAATAACAATGAACCAAACCGAGGAAGATTTCCTTATTTATGATGCCGATGACGAAGCAATCGCAGTATGGTTAAAAAACAATAAAACAAAAGCACAATTAATTCCTTTTTCGTTAACAAAAACATTCGAAACAGGAGCATTTATAAAAAACAAAAAAATGGAAGTAAACATCATCAACGAAGAAGAATTCACAATGGAGACTGAAACTATGGCACTTGAAGGACAGCACAATATGAAAAATGCAATGGCAGCAACCTCTGTAGCAAAATTGATGAAAATCCGAAACAAAACAATTAGGGAAAGTTTATCAAATTTTCAAGGAGTGGAACACCGTTTGGAGAAAGTGTTGAAAATTCAAAATGTGCAATACATCAACGATTCGAAAGCGACAAATGTTAATGCTACATTTTTTGCTTTAGATAGTATGAATACGCCAACAGTTTGGATTGTGGGTGGTGTTGACAAAGGAAATGATTATAACGAATTGATGTCGTTAGTTCGCGAGAAAGTAAAATCCATCATTTGCCTTGGAGTTGACAATAAAAAAATTATTGATGTTTTTGGCAATGTGGTCGACATAATGATTGAAGTTACAAATATGGAAGATGCCGTAAAAATGGCACAACGATTAACCGAAAAAGGAGATACGGTATTGTTGTCACCAGCTTGTGCCAGTTTTGATTTATTCGAAAATTATGAAGACAGAGGAAATCAATTTAAACAAGCAGTTAGGAATTTATAAAAAAGGTTTTTGGTTCTAGGTGCTAGGTCTTTGACCCAAAACCCAAAACCCAAAACCCAAAACCCAAAACCCAAAAAATGAAAGAACTAGTAAACAATCTAAAAGGAGACAGAGTAATATGGTCATTCGTGGCTTTATTAGCGTTGTTTTCGTTTATGCCTGTTTTTAGTGCGAGTAGTAATTTGGCTTATTTGAATCACGGAACCGGAAACACTATCAGTTATTTGTTAAAACATTTGGCCCATATATTCATTGGGTTTGTTATCATTTACTGGGTTCACAAAGTGCCTTACCATTATTATAGAGGGATTTCTAAAATTGCCTTACCAATTGTATGGATATTATTAGGATATACAATGGTAAAGGGAACCGTTATTGCTGGTGCCAATGCTAGCCGGTGGATTCAAGTTCCATTTATTGGAATCACTTTTCAAACCTCGACATTAGCCGCAATAGTTTTATTGCTATTTGTTGCGAGATATTTATCCAAAAAAAGGGAAGAGGAAATTACGTTTCAAACCTCGCTTATAGAACTTTGGGTGCCTGTTTTTATTACCTTGATGTTTATTTTACCTTCCAATTTTTCAACGGCAGCATTGATTTTTTCAATGATATTAATGTTGACATTTGTTGGTAAATATCCTTTGAAATATTTAGGTTTTATTATTGGAGCTGGTATTGCAGCATTAGCTTTGTTTGTTTTATTGGCCAAAGCTTTTCCTGACTCTCATTTGTTTAGTAGAGTCAATACTTGGGAAAGCAGAATTGAAAACTTTAGCACTAACAAACCTGGCGAAGATGATTACCAAATCGAAAAGGCTAAAATAGCAATAGCTTCGGGTGGAATTTATGGGCTAGGTCCTGGAAAGAGCATTCAAAAAAATTTCTTACCACAATCATCATCTGATTTTATATATGCTATTATAGTTGAGGAATATGGGCTTGTAGGCGGATTTGGAGTTATGTTTATGTATCTTTTGTTGTTTTTCAGATTTGTGATAGCTGCTCATAAAGCAACTACTTTATTCGGAAAATTATTAGTAGTCGGACTGGGTTTTCCAATGATTTTTCAAGCAATGATTAATATGGCAGTTGCCGTAGAATTATTGCCAGTAACGGGTCAAACTTTACCCCTAATTAGTAGTGGAGGAAGTTCAATCTGGATGACGTGCATCGCCTTGGGAATTATCTTAAATGTAACCAAAAAAGAAGAAGAAATTGCCGAAGAAATAAAAGACAAAGCAAGAAGAGATTCTGCCCTTAAAAAACTAATCGACAAGCAATTAGAGGAAGAGGCCAAGGAGGAGAACGGAGAAGAAAATGTTGAGGAAAATTATTCAATTAAAGACAATACAGGCAATCCAATGAATGCTGTTTTGAATAAATAATTTAGGAGAAAATGAAAAAATTAAAATTCATATTGAGTGGTGGCGGAACTGGAGGACATATCTATCCTGCAGTTGCAATTGCCAATGAATTAAAATCTCGTTTCCCTGATGCCGAATTTCTTTTTGTGGGCGCCAAAGATAAAATGGAAATGCAAAAAGTGCCACAAGCAGGTTATAAAATTGAAGGCCTTTGGATTGCAGGTTTACAAAGAAAAATGACTTTTCAAAATGCAATGTTTCCATTTAAATTAATCGATAGTTTATGGAAATCAAGAAAAATAATCAAGAAATTTAAACCAGATGTAGTTATAGGAACTGGCGGTTTTGCATCAGGACCCTTATTGCAAATGGCAAATATGTTGAATATACCAACGGTGATTCAAGAACAAAATTCATTTCCAGGAATTACAAATAAATTACTGAGTAAAAAGGCCAATACTATTTGTGTGGCATACGAAAATCTGGAACGTTTTTTTCCAAAAGAAAAAATGATTTTGACAGGAAATCCGGTACGTCAGGATTTGATTGACATCGAAAGCAAAAGAGCAGAAGCAATACAGTATTTTAATTTAGATGCCAATAAAAAAACAGTGTTGGTTCTTGGCGGCAGCCTTGGAGCTCGTAGAGTTAACCAATTAATTGAAAAGGAATTAAGTAATTTTCTTTCTCAAAATGTCCAGGTTATTTGGCAATGCGGAAAATTATATTTCGAAGATTATAAAAAATACAATTTGAATGATGTTCAGGTTTTAGCTTTTATCGACAGAATGGATTTGGTTTATGCAGCTGCGGATATTGTAATTTCAAGAGCTGGAGCATCCTCGGTTTCGGAGTTGTGTATAGTTGGGAAACCTGTGATTTTTATTCCGTCTCCAAATGTTGCCGAAGATCATCAAACTAAAAACGCGAATTCAATAGTCGAAAAAAAAGGGGCGATAATGCTCAAAGAATCAGAGTTAGATGAGCAGTTTAGTCTTGTTTTTGAAGCCTTGTTGAAAGACCTAGGAAAACAAGATCAGTTGAGTAAAAACATAAAGCAATTGGCTTTGCCTAACGCTACAAAAGAAATTGTTGACGAAATCGTGAAATTGATAAAATGAATTTAAATCAAATACATAACGTTTATTTTATAGGAATCGGAGGAATCGGGATGAGTGCTTTGGCGCGTTATTTCAAAGCCATCGGCAAGAATGTATCTGGTTATGACAAAACCGA
>CALPPA020000059.1 GCA_943325355.2 Klebsiella pneumoniae
ACTTCTCCCCAATGAATCAAGGAAGAATTGAACTGCATACTTTCTGAAGTTGATTCTTGGTCATTTCCTTGTGGAAAAGTCGCGAAACCATTTGCCCAACAATGTCCAGCAAAAGGACTGAAATTGCGCAAGTATGGAAACAAGGTGTCGTTTCTGTCAGTCGTTGCAGCATCTCGAATCAACAAGTTAATCATACCACCAAATTGCGAAGACCATCCGGGCTGATATTGCTCTAAGAATGAAGCCGCATGAATAAAGTAACCCCAATGAAAATGGTGGTCATTGATATTGGTGTCTTGTCCGTGTCCGGCTGGATAACCCAGCATTGCTGACCAGGTAGTGTTATAGTAAAACAAAAAGGCAACTTCGCCTCCTTCTGCTTTTAACCAATCTTCAAGTCGTTCCTTGATGGTTGCCAGCATTTTGTCTCGCGCAGCGGTATTACCCATTTCATCAGCAATTCGGGCGGTTTGTATCAGGCGGTTCATCACCTGTCCTTCGTTATAAGAATCGGTCCATGTGGCCAGTGCATCATTTTCGATACTATTTATTTTTTCGGTTAACACCGTTGGAGCAAATCCGGAACTGTAATTATCGACATAAGGCAAGGTTGGCAAAATGCCGTGAAATTTATTTTCGACACTAAAACTATTACCGTCCATAGTTTTCATCTGGCCACGAATTGTTGCATAACTGTATTTATTTGGCACAGGAGAATTAGTGGCTAAATTGTCCCATTGGTGCGGAAGCAAACCTAGTAAAACATTGGTTTCTGTTCCTTCTTTCACTTCAGTCACCACATTAAAATCGGTTCTCATTACCGATGTGCTTTCGTTGTAACTAAAACTTGAAGTTGTACTAGTTGGGAAAACGTAGGCGTATTTCTTGTATTCATTCGCCACCGTAGTCACGTTCGAAGCTGTAAGAGGAATAAATGCCATTGACCAATAATTTTTTCCGTTTAATGTTGAAGTGTAAACAGCTCCGTTCTGAGTCCATGTACTTCCAACGGGAGCATAAACTGCAAAATCTGCATTACTTTTCGCGTTCGTAATGATTAACATTTCATTGCTTACAGTAACGGTCCCAGAATTTACGATAACCTGTGCCACATCTGTTGCTTTTTTAGTAAAATATAAAAAAGGCATTGCTATACCAGCCGTTGTCTGAAAGTTACGGATTCCGTCATTCCAATCCATAGTAACCGTCCAATCGGAATAATCAGAAACACTAGTTCTTGTTGCAGCCATTCCTACCACGCTCATCACGATAGGCGACGTATCGTCTATAACTCCTTGGGGAACGTAGGAAACTACCAATCCGCTTGGAGTTGTTTTCAAGGTATAAGGATAGGTAAAAAGGTTGCTGGCTTGTGTTTCTTTGGCTAGTTTTGACCACCAATCATTTGTTGGCACAGGTTTTCCAAGTGCAGCACCGCTTAAATTAGGAGTTCCTGAAGGAAAACCATTTCTACCGGCAACATCTGTTCCGGGGAAAGTTTTTGTGTAACTTCCACTGCCAACAGGGATTACTTGGGCATTTGAATTAATTACAAAAAAGAAATTAACAACAATCGCTGTTAAAAGAAACAAAATTTTATTTTTCATTTTACTTTTCATTTTATTTTTCACCATTTATTATATAATTTGCAATATTATTGATTAATTTATTATCATATGTTGATTATTTACACGTCAAAAACACATCTTACTTAATTAAAATAAAGATTAAACTCACATCTAAAAAAATTTAAAAACTTATTAATCAATGCTTCCTGAAAAATAATTTATATAATAGAAATTTACTGTATAAATTACATCTATAAATCGGAAACTATTAGTAGATTTTCGAATCTCTTATAATTTTTTTGGCTTTTTGAATTCCAAATAATTTAATTTGAAATCTCCCTTTTCAAAGTGAACCTTTATTTTATTTGTTCCTTGTTTTAAAGTTACTTTTTTTAAAGTCACAGTTTTCCATTTAAGAGCTCCTCCTGAAAAAGGAAGTGTTATGGTTTGGGATATTTTCACGTTTTCATCCTCCAAATAAAGTTTTCCTCCAGCCAAATTGTTCGAATACCGAATATCGACATCAAATATTTTTTCCGAATCCAAATCAAAAGTATATTGCAGCCATTCGCTATCTTCAATAAAACAAACATTGAATCCGTTAGTGATTTTGTCATTACACTTTTCAATATCGACACCATCATTTCTCATAGCTCCACCCTTGTTCGATTTGGTTACTGATTTTCCGCTATAATTTACGGCATCCTTGTCAAAATAAGCATAGCCGTTTTGTCCTAAATCATAATCAGTCGCAAAGACTTTTCCAGGCAGGGAATGTTTTTTATATTTTTTAGTATCAGTAGTTTGAACTTGGCGAAACATTGCATCAATAACATCATATTTGATGGTCAGGTTTTCTGTTTTATAGTTTTCGGCAATTTGCATCAAGGCTTTTTTCGCAAAGGCTGACGAAGGTTTTGCACCTCCATTTTTCCAATATTGGAGCAATTTCTCATAATCCGGAGTTATAGAAACCGAAGTAACTCCAACGGTATTGTCTATTTTTTTCATTGGCCAAAAAGCCCAGCCAATATTATTTTTCTCCATTAAAGAAATTGCCTCTTTAAACCAACCATTGGAGTTCTCTCCTGATTCTCCCAACCAAATTGGAACGTTGTAATGGGTTCTGTACTCCAAGAATTTTTGTATTGACTCAACATCATTTTGATTCCAATATTTATGAAAACTCAACGCCATATTTTCATCCCAAAGCGGAAAAATTCCATTGTAATTGTTTCCCCAACAATTACCTTCAATGAAAATCAAATGATTGGAATCTACTTCTCTAATGGCTTTGGTAACTTTAACTAGCAAATCCCGCAAAGGCACATTCGAGGTTTCGTCGCAACCATTTAGGTTTTTTCCGTCAAAGTTCCAATTGGGTTCATTGATGATGTCGTAACCTCCCATCCAAGGACTGTCTTTGTAGCGTGAAGCCAACTTTTTCCATAGTGCCGCCATTTTATCTTGATTTGCCGCACTTTCCCAAAGAGAAGGTTTTGTAGCATCATAATCAGAAATGTTTGCGTCATATCCTTGACCCCCAGGAGCACCATGTAAATCTAAAATCAAATAGATTTTATTGGCAGCACACCAGTTCAACAAATCATCGGTCATTTTGAAACCTTCGTCAAGCCAAGTATTTTGACCTGAAACGGTTTCTTGTTCAATTGGCAAAGTGTAGAGATTATAATGCATCGGCAACCTGATGGAGTTAAATCCCCAAGCCGCAAGCGAGTCTATGTCGCATTTTGTAATTCCGTTTGATTTATAGGTTTTGTAGAATTCCGCCGTGTTTTCAACACCTATTAAATCGGTGATTTTTTGTTTGATTACGTGCTGTGGACCTGCAAAATCGCTAGTCTTGAGCATATAGCCTTCTTGAATCATCCAGCCTCCTAATCCCAAACCTCTTAATATGATATTTTTTTCGTTACCATCTTCAATATTTTGCCCATTTCTATGTAAATAGCCTTGCCCAAAAGATGAAAACGAAAGGATAATAAAGAATATTGAAAGGTTTTTTTTCATTTTATTTTAATTCCTAATACACTAAAGTTTGAATGGAATGAGGCAAAATTGAAACTTCTGTTGCATTTGTTCCAATGCATAAATAATACGATATTTTTTTGTTGCTTTGGTTCATAACAACGGTAACTACTTTTCCGTCTTGGTTTAAAAAAGAGGTTGTTATCAAATTGCTACGGCTGGAAACACTACTAATTCTTTTGGCGTCTTTGCCAATAAATTTCGAGAAATGTCCAATGAAATAATAGGATGGTGTGTAAATTAATTCGCCTGTTTTTAAATTGCCGTGAATGGGTGAGAAGCAAAAATTACCAACGTGATTTGGCCCTCCGTTTTCATCCAAAAGTATGTTCCAATCTGTCCAACCCACGGTTCCGTTGTTGAAATCGTTGATCATTGATTTTCCGTAGCGTTCTCCATTTGCCCATAATTGGTATTTATTGGCATCGAATTTTTCGTTACATCCTTCGGTAAAAAGCAAATTTTTATTAGGATACATTTCATTAACTGCTCCAACATTTTCAAACATTGGTGCACCACCACTCCAACTTTCGTACCAGTGAAAACCAATTCCCCAAACATATTTATTGGCTTCTGGGTCGTCAAGAATTGTACTTGCTCTTTGAGTCATCAAATCTCTGTTGTGATCCCAAACGGTAATTTTTTTGTCGCCAAGTCCCGCTTTTTTTAATGTTGGACCAAGATAATTTTTTAAAAAATCACGTTCCTCTTCGGCGGTATAAATACAGGATTCCCATTTTTGTTTAGCCATTGGTTCGTTTTGAAGTGTCAATCCCCAAACCGGAATTCCTTCTTTTTGATACCCATTTATAAATTTCACATAATAGTTGGCCCAGGACTGGTAAAATTCTGGCAATAGTTTTCCTCCTTTCAACATATCTTTATTGTCCTTCATAAAAGCTGGCGGACTCCAAGGACTGGCATATAATAACACATTTCCTCCTGCTGTTTCAATTGCCTTTTTAATCAAAGGAGTTTTATATTGTTTGTCGTGGGCAATGCTAAATGTATTTAATTCCTTATCCCCTTCAGCTATGTAAGTGTAGCTTCCGGAACTAAAATCACTACTGTGAATGGTTGTTCTAATCAATGAATAGCCTATACCTATGTCTTTGCTGTAATAAGCATTCAACAATTCTTGTTGTTTGTCTTTTGGTAATTTTGCGAAAACTTCAGCGCTAGCATCCGTAATAGCGCCTCCTATTCCAAGAAAGGTTTGAAAAGTTTTATCGGGATTTACAAATATGCAAGTTTGAGTTTCTAGTGGTTGTTTAAATACAGTGAATTTTAGATTGTCAGTATTGGTCAATCTTAAATTGGTGCTGTCGGCAGAAGTATAAACCACTACTGTTTTATCATTTACCGAAAATGGTTTTGGTTGAATTTTGTTTTTTTGTTGAGAAAAGGAACTGATTGAAACCAGTAAAATTAATGCGGAAATTATTGTTTTCATATGTTTTATTTATTTTGAAACTTAATTTCATTAAAATATCATCATAAAACAGACGTTGTAGAAATAAGATTTGCCATTACTAATTTTGGGGTTCTATCTGTTTTAAAAAGCCCCCAATGTTTCTCGGGTTCTAAAGCTTCAGATGACCCTTTCCATGTTTCATCAAAAGCCTCAAAAACAAAAGTTAGAATACCCTCTTCATCTGTCCAATTTACTAAATCATGGTAGTAAATTTCTTGATTTTCTTCGCTAACATTATGTGGTTCTATGCCCCTTCCGTTTGAGTTAGTTGCCCAACCTGCCTCAGTAATTACTATTGGCTTATTGGGATACATATTGGCAACAGCCAAATAGTTTTCCTTGGTATAATTTAATGCTTCGTGAATGTTTTTATATTCCCAAACAGGATAAGTGTGAATAGCTATAAAATCGACTTCATCTACCAGCCGTTTCAGTTTACCCAACCACGGAACATAATTTTCGCAAAAGGTTACGGGTTGTTTTGCTTCTTTTTTTATACGTTTTACATATTCGATAACGCTAGAAACCGATACATAGTGATCCGTCCAATCTACACAGGCTTCATTACCAGCGGATAAAGTGCATATTATTTCTGGATATTGATTAGCTAAATCAATTAGTTTATTTATTTGATTGTGGTTTTTAATATGGTTTTTTGCTAACTCTGCTTCTGTGTAAACGCCACCATTCCAAGGGCAACCAAAATTATTCATTTCAGCAACAATGTAGGCTCCAAGCATTACTTTTAAGGGAAATTTTTCTTGTTGTATTACTTGCAAAACAGTTTCAGCGTGTTCGTCACAATCATATAACCGCAAGTATTTCCAGTGTTCTTTTAGTAAAAGCAAATCTTCTTTGACTTCTTCATACGTTGGACTTATACCGCCAGGTTGCTGCCCATCTCTAAAACCAGAATAACATATAGCGCGTCCGGGTATTAAATTTAATGCTTCAAAACTGTTCATTAATATTTTAATTTTTCGTTTTTATCCCAAATTCCCCAATAGGCTCCTACTTCGCCCTCTGCTCCTACTTTCCATGATTCGTCAAAAGAGGAAAAATAGAATATATCAATATCATCTTGCTGAGACCAAAGCTGGGTATTGATATAATATTTTATGGCATTTTCTTTTGACGGATGGGAGTCTTTGTAACTTTCGCCTTGACTAGGCCATCCAGTTTCGGTAATGATTACTTTTTTACCGTTTCCGGCATGCAAGGCTTGATGGTACATTTGTTTCATATGTCCCAACGAATATTCCAAGTTGCAGCCTTCCCAATACGGATAGCAGTTTGTTAAAATAAGGTCGCAAGCTTCTGTAATTCTTGGTTTTATTGTGAATTCGTAGTAGGCATCAACATATCCTACAGGAATAGAATCTGGAATGGCATTTTTTACTCTTTGGATAAATTCCAAAAGTTCATCCTCAGTTAATTCTTTACGGTACATTACCTCATTTCCTACTGCGGCTATGTCTACTAAACCTTCATTGGAAAGTTTTATTAATCCCTCAATCTCTCTTTCATTAATCTCTGGATCATCGCCTAGCCAAGCACCTACTAATGTTTTGATGCCATACTCTTTTGCAATTAAGGGAATAAATTCATTGCCTTCAGTGCAAGAAAATGATCGCACCCATTTAGTATATGGAGCAATAATTTTCATTCTTCGGAGAACTTGTTCTTCTGAAATGATGTCACCTGGTTTTTGTCCGTCTTCATAAAGACTGAAACAAAGACCGTGCACACCCGTTTTTAATACATCGCTAAAAAGTGTATTTAATTCCTTAGATGATTTACTTGAGTAATCAATCCCGTTATAATTAATCTCGTCAATATTGTCATACTTGATTTGATATTGCGAATCTTCTTTTCTACTAAATGACATAACTTTATAATTATTAATTATAGATATTTAAATTATGCAGGCTTATGATCCGGATTTTCTAGCATCTAATTCTTTTTTTATTGCTCTTGCTTTTTCTTCTGTTAAATCATAATTTCTCATTATCCACATAGCTGTTAGTGTGCCCAAAATTGGAATACCGGAAAAGAAAAGTCTTAAACCAGTAACAGCACCTTCGGGTTGTGTTGGAGCACCAGCTTTGAAAGCGACTGCTGACATAATTACGCCAGTTAGTAATCCTGCAATTGCAAAACCAAATTTTACCATCCACCAATAAATAGCGCCAAAAACTCCTTCTCGTCTTTTCCCCGATTCTAACTCATCCATATCACAAACATCAGCAGTCATGGACATCATTAGAGTAAATAAACTTCCGATACCAAAGGAAAAGAAAGGCAAAGCAAACAAAAACATATACGGTTTACCGGGAATAAATAGAAACCAAAGAAGAATATATCCAAAAATTGAAATGCCTTGACATATCAAAAACGCTCTCTTTTTCTCCATTTTTTTGGCTATCCAAGCTACAATGGGAATTACAATAAAAGTGGTTGCTAAAGCACCACAACATCCAAAAAGTGTAGGCCAAATACCTGCTGCTGCGGTATCACCATTGAAAAGGTAATATACAACAATGAAAAAGGTAAAACCAGCAACGGTATTGAAGGCATTAAAAATTAAAAAAGTAGCAATACAAAGCTTTCTAAAAGGTTTATTACCAAATGCTTCTTTGAAACTAATTAAAATTTCTTTTAAACTTCCGCCAATTGTTCTAAAAGTGAGTGGTTCTAAACTATCATCAAACTGGGTTGATTTACTTTTAATGAATATTGCTGGAACCATAGCTAAAAGCATAAATACACTACCCACCCAAATGGCTAATGTTCTTGTGGCTGTATCTGCATTTGGGAACCAAGAAGGATCGTACATAACCACCCAAAACCAAGGAGCAATAACCCAAGCCCATTGACCAATCCATTGAGAAATTGCCATAATGCTTGTGCGTTCGTGAAAATCATCACTCATTTCATAACCCATTGCTACATATGGAACACTGAAAATAGATAGACCAATATGAAATATGAGTGAAAAAGTAAGAAAAAAAGTGAAATTGTACAAAACACTATCTTCTCTATACAATTGCCACATAATCATAAATGCAATTCCCATAATAATAGCACCAATAAAAACATATTGTCTACGTCTCCCCCAAACCGATTTTGTGTTATCGGAAATAAATCCCATAATTGGATCAAAGAAAGCGTCTACTATTCTAGGCACAAAAAATAAAACACCCCACATCCAAGAAGGCATACCTAAATTTTCTACCAAAACCACCATAAAAATCCCTAAAGCAGCTGGAAACATTTGATTTGCTAACATTCCCAAACCAAAAGCAATTTTTTGACCCATAGGAACCATCTCTTTAGTATTTGAATTTTGATTTGACATATTTGAAGAATTAAGAGTTATACTATTATTTGTTGTTTTTTATGATTTGATAATCACGGTTTGCAATGCTTTTGCATCGATGGAAATTATTTTTATTTTGTTGTTTAGTTTTATTTCTAAACTTTGTTTTTCAGCTGTTGGATTAAAAACAACCACTGCAATTGTTCCATCTGGATTTTTTACAGCAGTCGCCATAAGGTCTTTGTGATTAATTGTACAACCTATTTTTATTGCTCCAGGTCTCATAAATTTGCTGAAATGAGCCATAGTATAATACAAAGGTGTGAAATAAACTTCATCCTTTTCTGGAGCAACAATTACTGGAGCAACACACCAGTTTTTAAACCAGTTTGGACCACCTTGAGTATCTAAAACCATATTCCAATCGACCCAACCATCGACCCAATTGTTCAAGCATCCAATAATATCTAATGCATAACGATTCACAGGAGCATATTTTGGGTGCAAATGTTTGTCTTTCTCAGATGCCCAATCCCAACCCCAATCTGTAGCTTCTTTTTTCCAATACCAAGCATCATCATTCCAGTGTGGAATTTCAGAATCTACACAAGCCTCGGTTTGAATCAAATATTTATTTGGGGATTTTTCGTGTGCATATTGTAATTCCTTCGGGAAATAATCATAGGTGCTTTCATACCAATGAATAGCCAAACCATCATAATATTTAGATGATTTTTCATCTTTATACATCACGTCAACCCATTCTTTTATTCCGGCTCTGTTTTGGTCATAACCCAATATTTTTATATCTTCCCAACCGTCATTTTCTAATTTTGGTCCTAAATGATTTTGAACAAAATCAGTCATTTCTTTAGGCGAAAACAGGGTGCTTTCCCAGTTGTTTCCGTTTCCGTGTGGCTCATTTATTACGGTTATTCCCCAAATATTAATTCCTTCTTTTTTGTAAGCTTCTAAATATTTTGAAAAATACAAAGCAAATGAATCATTAAATTCGGGTAATAATTTTCC
>CALPPA020000060.1 GCA_943325355.2 Klebsiella pneumoniae
TATACATTAATATCACAAAATAAGATAATTTAAGAACACGAAAAATGTTATGAGAATCATTTAAATGTAAATGTTATTTATGAAATCAGCACAATTATTTATAGCCATTTCTAAAGATTGTAAATCAAAATTAAGTTAAAATTTCATATTTATTAATTGGATCTACTATATGTATTTATTGTGGATTTAGATGAATCTTGCGGAATGTAGGAGCTAGATTTTAGAACAACTGGAATCCTATATGCAAATCCAATTGCTACGCCATTATAGTAAGCTGGTTTATATATATTGGGATGTCTTTTTAATATTTCCTCCAATTCATTTGCAATAATAGGATTTGGCGCTTGTACTTTTAACACAACAATTTTTCCATCAGCGGCTACACTAAAAGCACAATAGGTTCTAATATCTCCCACGATTTTTGTATCATTAATAATATTATGGTTTATATTTTTTACAATATAGGAACTAATACTTTCATTGAAGCATTTTTTCAATTCCTCAGGGGAATCCGATTTTTCGCAATATTTATCATAACAAGGCGTTAGAAAGACATTTGGTTTGTCATTGCACTGAATAACTATTTTATTATTATATTCAACTGTAAAAATTGTATAAGAATAACTCTCCAATACATTTGTAGATTTTATATTTAACTTTTCAAAAGGGAATTTATTAAAAATTTCGATGAGTTTTTTATTCAATATTTCGCTACGAGAACTAGCTGTAAGGTTGTTTAATTTTCCTTTCTTGCTTATAGTAAAATTTATACTAATTTTATTAGGAAACTTCAGGAAAGGATATTTACTTATTTCTTCTTCGGTAATAAAATTTTTAAAATGAAGTGCTAATTCACCATTTGGGTTTAGGGTAGAATCTTTGGATTTAATTACATCTTCAGCGTATGTTTCATTAGTAGTATCTACAATTAAGGAGACTGAACCGGTAAAAAAAAGTCTTGTAGGTTTGCCGTTGCGCAAAGGAGGTGTTTTGGCCACGGGGAATAAAGAAATAACTCGAATTAGTTCTTTAGTCAGACTATCAGAAGGTGTTTTGCAGTTTATTTTTTCAATTGTTCCTTTTTCAGTAATTAAGAAATTGGGTTTTAAATTTATTTTGCCTAAAATCTTGGCATATTCTATAGCTTTAGGAGAAAGATTTTTTACTATATGTTCTTCTAATTTTTTATTGATACACGATTCCATTTTACTAAAGCTAGTGGTTGAATCACAACCTTCGAAAATAGGTAATTGATCATAAACGATATTGGTACTACAATTAATAATAGTTTTATCATTTTCAAATGATAAAATCTGCAGAAGATATTGATTTGATTGATTTTTTTCTGGAATATTAAATTTTTCAAAACCATAATTTTCCAATATTGACTTTATTCTTAAATTTAATTCAATATAGGGAGAGGTTATTACTATTTTAATGGGTTTGTTTTCATTATTCAACTCAAAATGTACGAAAACACGTTTTTTTTTGGATGCAGTGTCACTATATTTGAAAGTTTCGAATAAACTTGGGGCTAGTTTGCTTTTAAAATAGGCGGATAAAGTATTATTTGGGCTGGGTTGTGCATAGTAATCAAATTCAGCAAATTTGTCTTTAAATTTTTTTGGTTCGGATTGTGAAAACAGAATACTTGAAAAAGTAAAGAAAAATAAAAGAAGTAATTTTTTCATAAAAATAGAGTTGTACAATGTAGTTCTCAAAAGTATCAAATTACTTTGAAACTCTTCAATACTCTTTGTACTGTTTTTACAATTGGCAACTTAACAATATGTAATTGGACAACTATCAATACCCGATTATTTCCTTATTTAACAGGATTAATATTAGTATAACAAATTCTTACAAAATAAACGAACCAGCTAATAATCCCTATGAATTTGAATCCGTCCTCAATTAACCATGAACCAGGCAGATAGATGCCCATTGAATATACAATATCAAGATCCATTATTACAGAACTTCCCAACAGAACAAATGCAAGAAGGAGCAAAACGTAGTCGGATTTAAGAATAACTTTACGAAAGAAATATAGTAGCGCTACAACAGATAAGCCATAGAAAATATAAAAGAAAATCTCGTTCAGATTCAGATAATCTGGAAATATTACATCATGAAACAAAAAAAGATCATCGGCCAACAGCAGTAAAGTCAAAAGTCCCGCAAAAAAGAAAAACTGATATAAGATTTTAGGTCTGCCTGGATTGCGGGCGATTTTTGCTGAAAAGAAAAGAATGGCTATTGTGAAGCACCAAAATATTATTCCTATATTTGATAGTATTCCTGTATAAGGTTTACCATTAAGTAATTGAATCGGATCACGCGTAATGTAACTTAAATTGATACCGTTCATTTTTGCGAAAACATATAACAAAGCCAAAAAAAACAATGTTGGCACAAAAATTTTCGCAAATAAAAGCAACGAGTCTTTCTTAAAGATCGTTTCTAAGGTTAGATTTTTCAAAATAAAATGATTTACAGTTAAACAATACTATTAAATTTAGATTTTCTGCAATATCTTCAGAACGAATTACCATTCAGAACGGTTTCTACAATTAGCTTATATTCGCTACATACTAGCGTAGTAGTAACAAATATAAAAATAATAATTTTATTACAAAAACATCAAACGCACTTTGATATAAAAACCAAACTTATAAAAACCAAAAAACTTCACTATTTAGAGAAGTTTTCGTTTATTATAGGAATCTGTAATCTAATTTAAACATCATCATAATCCACCACAATTTCTGCGGAGGTTGGACACGCTTGACAAGTAAGAATCAATCCTTCAGCGATTTCGCTATCTGTAAGTATCGAATTTTTCTTCATTTCGGCAGTTCCTGATTTTACTCGGGCGAGACAGCTGCTGCAAATGCCTCCTTGGCAAGAATACGGAGCGTCAATGCCTTGTTTTAGTGCTGCTTCGAGTATGGTTTGTTTTTGCGACATTTCGAAAGTTGTTTCGTCGTCGTCAACAGTAATGGTGATTTTAGTGTGACCTTCGTGAGAACTGGCTTCTAGATTTTCGACAATAGAACTGGAGAACAATTCAAACTTAATGGCAGAATCCTTGATGTTGTGTTCTTTTAAAACCTTGGTCACCGTGTTGATCATTTCTTCTGGCCCACACAAATAGAATTTGTCAAAATCTAGTTCCTTGTGTTTGTTGTTCAAAACAAAATTCACAACCGATTTATCGATTCTTCCAAAAAGTGCCCCATCAGCTTTGGCTTGACTATAGACATAATGCACAAATAATCGTCCGGTATATTTCAGCTGTAAATCGTGTAATTCCTGATGAAAAATAGTTTCCTCTGGCGATTTATTTCCGTAAACCAAAACAAAAGAACTTTGCGGTTCACTTTTTAATACTGATTTCAGAATTGACATTACAGGCGTAATTCCGCTTCCGGCTACAAAAGCAACATAGTTTTTTTGGTGGTGACTTTCGGGTTCAAAAGTAAATTTTCCTTCCGGTTTTCCCACTTCAAGAATATCGCCCGCTTTTAGTTTGGTGTTAGCAAATTGTGAAAACGCACCGTTTTTTACTGCTTTCACAGCAATTCTTAATTCACCGCTTTCTGGGGAGGAACAGATGGAATAAGCACGACGAATTTCTTTGCCGTCCAATGTTAATCTTAAATTTAGGTATTGACCCGCAATAAAAGTGTAGTCGGATTTGAATTCCTCGGGAACATTAAAAAGTATGGAAACTGCGTCTATAGTCTCGCGTTTTAGGTCTTTTATGATGAGTTTTTTGAATAAAGGCATTGAATTTTTTTTGCAAATATAGTAAACCAAAAAAAATATAGAAGTTTATAGGTTTAGAAGTTTTTGCTATTGTAACAATTTTCTACTTTTAACAACTAATCACAAAACCAAACCACAATTACTATGATTAAAAAATTTCTTTATCTCGAATGGAAGGCTTTTATACGTTCCGCCTCTTTCGGTGCAAACTTGGCTATAAAAATCCTGGTCGGTTTTTTTGCGGTGTATTTTACCCTAGTTTTTTTGGCTATAGGAATTGGGGCATTTTATATTTTGAAGAAAATGAATTTAGACCCCATTGTTACCATCAATAAATTTATGATTTATTATTTGGTGTTTGATTTAGTGTTTCGACTTTTGTTGCAAAAAATTCCCGTAATGAATATTCGACCGCTATTGGTTTTTCCTATAAAAAAATCCACAATCGTTCATTTTTCGTTAGGAAAAACGGTCTTGTCCTATTTCAATTGGTTTCACGCTTTTTTCTTTCTTCCTTTTAGTATCGTTTTGATTTATGAAGGATATGATGTGTTGTCTGTGATACTTTGGCATACGGCAATAGTTTCACTAATTTACAGTAACAATTTTGTAAATATTATATTAAGCAACAAGGACAATTTATTTGCTATTTTCGTTGGAATTGCTGCCATTTTTTGCGGATTGCACTACTATGGTTTTTTTGATATTACGAATTACACCGCTCCTTTTTTTGATGCTCTTTTCAATACCTATTGGGCTTTTCTGATTCCGATTGTGGTTTTAATAGGTTTGTATCGCTACACTTTTGAATATTTCAAAAATGATTTGTATCTCGATGCGGGACTTTCTACAAAACACGATATTGCAAAAACGGAGGATTTGACTTGGTTGAACCAATTTGGCACCATTGGAACCTTCTTGAAAAACGACATAAAATTGATTAAAAGAAACAAAAGGTCTAAAACCACGGTGATTATGAGCGTTTTGTTTCTTTTTTATGGCTTGCTTTTTTTTACCAATAGTATTGAAGCTTACAACAATCCTTATATGCATATTTTTGCTGGAATTTTTGTGTCCGGTGGATTCTTAATCACTTTTGGGCAATTTGTCCCAAGTTGGGATAGTGCTTATTACCAGTTAATGATGACGCAAAATATTCCTTACAAAGGCTACTTGAGTTCGAAATGGTGGTTGATGGTGATTGCAACAGTAGTGACAACAGTCCTTGCTTCTTTTTATCTTTATTTTGGATGGCAAATATACATGACCATAGTTGTGGGTGCGATTTATAACATTGGTGTTAATTCTCATTTGGTTTTACTTGGTGGAGCCTATACAAAAACCCCGATAGATTTAAGTTCTGGAAAAGGCGCTTTTGGAGACAAAAAAGCGTATAATATAAAAACAATGTTAATCTCGATTCCGCAATTGGCCTTACCTGTTTTGCTTTTTTGGGCAGGTTCTTCTTTGGCAAATGCCAATGTCGGATTGACGTTAGTAGCTTCGGCAGGAATATTGGGATTTGCCTTTAAAAACAAAGCATTTTCCTTGATTGAAAAAATTTATAAAACTGAAAAATACGCAACCATAGCAGCATACAAACAAAAATAATATTTTCACAGTACGGACAACTCGCGAGTTGTCTCAACACATTTAAAAATAAAAATAATGATACAAGTACAAAATCTTTCGAAATCATACAACGGAACCACCGTATTAAAAATAGACACATTAGAAATTCCAAAAGGACAAAGTTTTGGTCTTGTGGGAAACAATGGCGCAGGGAAAACAACCTTCTTTAGTTTAATATTGGATTTAATTCAACCTTCGACGGGACATATAATTAACAATGATGTTCAAGTAAATACCAGCGAAAACTGGAAGCCATTTACAGCTTCTTTTCTGGACGAGAGCTTCTTGATTGGGTATCTCACGCCTGAAGAGTATTTCTATTTTATTGGCGATTTACGCGGTCAAAACAAAGCCGATATCGATGCTTTATTAGCCAAACACGAAGAATTTTTTAACGGCGAAATCTTGAAAAATAAAAAATATTTAAGGGATTTATCCAAAGGAAACCAAAAGAAAGTGGGAATTATTGCTACTCTAATTGGTAATCCAGAAGTGGTAATTCTCGACGAGCCGTTTGCGAATTTGGATCCAACTACCGTAAGCCGATTGAAAAAAATTATCAAAGAATTAGCCCAAAACCCCGATATTACTGTTTTGGTTTCAAGCCACGATTTGCAACATACTGTAGAGGTTTGTAGTCGAATAGTTGCTCTGAACAAAGGCGAAGTAGTAAAAGATATTCAGACCTCGGCAGAGACTTTACAGGAATTGGAAGTGTTTTTTGCGGTTTAAATGTCAATATTTCAAAAAGAAACGTATTTTTACCAGTCATTATACTAAAACGTACTTTTAAAAGTTAAATGATAAACTGTTTCACATTGAAAACCAAGATATTTAAACTCGCTTTCTTTATATTATTTTCGATTTTTTTGGTAGCTTGTTCTACTAAGAAAGACACCTTTCTAGCAAGAAATTCCCACGCACTTAGTACCCGAGACAATATTTTATATAACGGACAAATAGGACTAGACAAAGGGATTGAAAGCATAAAATCAGATAGTCAAGACAATTTTTGGAAACAATTGCCTATCGAAAGAATGCAAATAAAAGAGGATAATGGTCCTGGCGAAAAAACCAAAAACACTAATTTTGAATTAGCTGAAGCCAAAGCTACCATGGCTATTCAAAAACATTCAATGTATATTGACGGACAAGAAAAAAACTATCAAATAGATGAAGCTTATTTACTATTAGGGAAAGCACGTTATTACGATCAAAGATTTTTCCCCGCATTAGACGCATTCAACTATATTTTATACAAATACCCTACTAGTAGCAATATCTATCAAGCTAAAATTTGGCGAGAAAAAACCAATATGCGCTTGGGTAATGATGCTCAAGTTATTAAAAACATCAGCAAGTTGCTGAAAGAAAAAAAGCTTAAAAAGCAGGTTGTTGCTGATGCTAATGCACTTTTATCAGAATCTTTTTTAAACCTGGAAGAAAAAGACAGCGCAATAACGAAATTAAAAATAGCGGAGATTTATACTAAATTTAACCCTGAAAGAGCCAGATATCGTTTTATTCTTGGACAAATGTACCAAGCATTAGGAAAAAAGGACAGTGCCATTTATTGGTATGAATCCGTGATAAATATGAATAGAAAAGCCGAAAGGGCATTTGTTATTCAAGCTTATGCAAAAAAAGCACAACTTTTCGATTATGAAAACGACGACAATGATGCCTTTGTAAAAACCTACAACAAACTGGTTGCCGATAGAGAAAACCGCCCATTCAAGGATGTTCTTTATTATGAAATGGGGGTTTTTTATGACAAGCAAAACAATCAAGAATTAGCCTTTGAATTTTACAACGCCTCACTAAAGTCCAAATCTAAAGACCCGTATTTAATAGCCTCAGATTATAGAAATTTGGGGAATATGTATTTTAAAAACACCGACTATTCAACGGCGGCAAAGTATTATGACAGTACTTTAGTTAAACTTGACGTTAAAACCAGAGAGCACATTCGTATAAAAAAAGTTAGAAAGGATTTAGATGAAGTAATTGAATTTGAATTAATCGCCAAAAGAAATGACAGCATTTTGAATTTAGTTTCAATGTCAGAAGCAAATAGAATTTTATACTTTGAAGATTATATTGCAAAACTAAAAAAATCGGATGAAGCTAAAAAAATCTTGGAAGAAGAGCAAAAAGATAAACTTGCAAACATAGACAGAAACAATTTAACCTCCTCAGATGATCCTGCTGCTATAGTTCAAAAACCGGGAAGTATAACAAAAAAACCATCATTTGCGCCACCTTCGAGTAATGACATTTCTGGCAAAGATGCTTCAAATGTTTTCTATTTCTATAACCCTTCAACAGTAGCTTTTGGGAAAATAGAATTTAAGAAAAAATGGGGAAACAGACCATTAAATGGCAATTGGAGATTACCAGCAAACAGAACAGATGCCGGTATTGATGACTCCGTTACTGATACTAACGCAGAACAAGATGATAAAGTAGCAGAAGTGATAATAGAAGAAAAATATACACCAATTTTTTACATCAATCAACTTCCAACGGCAAATCAAGAGATAGATATTATTGCCAAAGAAAGAAATTCTGCTTATTATCAACTTGGAATCATTTACAAGGAAAAAATCAAGGAATATGAATTGGCCGGCAAAAAACTAGAGCAATTATTACTCAACAATCCAGAAGAAAAACTGGTGCTACCCACGATGTATAATTTGTATAAAATATATCAAATGACGGATAGTGCCAAAGCGGCGGATATGAAAAATCGTATTTCAAGCCAGTATCCAAATTCTCGATATGCACAAATCATCAACAATGTAAATCCTAATTCAGTTTCCTCAATAGAAACTCCAGAAGATGTGTATGATAAATGGTATAAATTATATCAAGAAGAGCAATATATTGAAGTGCTGGCAAAAATTGACGACCTGATTATTGAATTTACTGGAGATGAGATTGTCCCAAAATTCGATTTGCTAAAAGCAAACACTATTGGAAAACTAAGAGGATTAGCAGCATATAAAAATGCGTTGCAATTCGTTGCAGATAATTATCCAATAACTGAAGAAGGAAAAAATGCTCAAGAGATTTTGACAAAAGAAATCCCTTCTTTGGAAAAAATGAGTTTTACGACAACCGACTCTAAAAATTGGAAAATAGTGTATAAAGTTGGTAAAATCGATGACAAAAACATAAAAGCATTTGAAGACAAAATCAAAAAATTCAACACCAATGAAAATTATCAGAAACTGACCTATTCTTATGATATTTATACAGAAAAAGAAAATTTTATAGTAATTCAAGGCATAAAAACAGAAACTTACGCGAAAAATGTAGCTGCAATACTGAAAGACGATAAAAAATATAAAATTACAGAACCAGCAATTGTAATTTCTAATGAAAACTACAAAGTTGTTCAAATCAAGAAAAATCTAGAGGAATATTTGGCTCCCCCAAAAACAGCAGTTGTTCCTAATCAACCTACCGTCCCGAATCCAGTAGTTCCGAGTCCAGTAGTTGCCCAACCCGATGGGGAACCTAATTTGAATGCGGATGATGATCAAGGTCCAAATCAAGCTGCTCCACCAACAAATCAACCAGTTCAACCAGCAACTAAAGCCTCTAGGACAAAACCTCCAGGAGGAATTCCAGACACGGACGACCCAAAAAAACCAAAACCTAGTTCAACTCCAAAGCAGTAAATTATGTTTGAAAATAAAACAAAATCATATACCGAACTACTAGGGAAAACAAA
>CALPPA020000061.1 GCA_943325355.2 Klebsiella pneumoniae
ACGGCAAAATATTCTTCGGCTTGTTGCAAGTTTTTGATGGTTCCGATACCTAACAATAAATCGGGCATTTCAGCATTACGAACTTCAACCATTTTGGTGAAGTTACTCAATGCTGAATCGCCACGGCTAGTGTATTCTACCGCCTTGATTCCTGCTCTATAAATCGCTCTTAACACTTCTATTGTTACGTTTTCGTCTGCATTGAAGTATAAAGGAAGCATTCCTTGTTGTACTATGGCATCGGATACTGTTTGAATCTTACTCATTTTTTTAAATTTTAACTTTAAATACTAATTTTTTTATTTCTCCTTCTCCAATCATTGGAGCGTGAACATCCTCTGGATAAAATATTCCAAATTGTCCATCTGTCAATTGAAAATACATATCGGGAGTATCATTAAAAAACCGCACATCCTTTTCTGAATTATAATCTCCATTTGGACTTTCACATTTTTCTCTTGGTTTCCAGGCTATAGTTTCCAATCCATTTACACAAACTTGAATATCGATGTTTTTGTCGTGACATTCAAACTTGGCTAAACTTGCTTCGGCTGTTTTTCCGTTTGCAGTGCTTACAATAACTTTCAGACCGTCTTCAATTTGAATAACTCCGTTTTCTAAAGTTGCAACATCATTTTGATTGATAAAATCAAATGCTTTTGCAAATAAAGGATTTAAGCTAGTGTATTTTGATGCGTTATTTAGTGTATCTATTATCATAACTCTTTTTATTATCGCGCCACTCTACCAGATGCATCGCCACCCATCAATTTAGAAACTTCTTCAACTGTAACTAAATTAGCATCCCCTTTGATAGTGTGTTTTAAGCAAGAAGCTGCAACAGCAAAATCTAATGCGTTTTGGTCGTCATTTGGATAAGTCAATAATCCGTAGATTAAACCTCCCATAAAGGAATCGCCACCACCAACTCTATCAACAATATCCGTAATTTGATACTGACGCGTTTGCAACATTTCCTTACCATCGTATAAAACTCCAGCCCAAGTGTTGTGAGACGCAGAAATAGAACCTCTCAAGGTGGTAATTACTTTTTTGGCTCTTGGAAATTTTTCCATCATTTGTTGACAAACAGATAAGAAAGCTTCTGCTTTTACATCGTGTCCGTGTGTTTGAACTGCTGCTCCTGATGGCTTTATGCCAAAGTGCATTTCTGCATCTTCTTCATTTCCTAAAATCACATCGCAGTACGAGGTTAATTCGGTCATAATAGCTTCACGGTCGCCTCCGAATTTCCAAAGCTTGGCACGGTAATTTAAATCGGTTGAAATGGTAACACCTAATTTGCTGGCCACTTTCACAGCTTCTAAACAAGCATCGGCAGAACTTTGAGAAATAGCTGGAGTAATACCCGTCCAGTGAAACCATTCAACGCCTTCAAAAACTTTTTCCCAATTGATCATTCCGGGTTGGATTTCAGACATTGAAGAATGAGCTCTATCGTAAACTACTTTACTTCCTCTGCTTACAGCTCCCGTTTCAAGAAAATAAATCCCCAAACGCTCACCACCATAAACAATATTATCGACACCAACGCCTCTTTTACGCATTTCCATCATGGCACATTCGCCAATATCATTTTTGGGTAAACGGGTTACAAAATCAACTGGAATACCATAATTTGCCAATGAAACCGCTACATTAGATTCTCCTCCTCCATATACAACATCAAAATTGTCTGCTTGCGAAAATCTTAAAAATCCTTGTGGTGCTAATCTTAACATTATCTCACCAAATGTTACTACTCTTTTTCCCATTTTGTTAATTGCTATTAGTATTTATATAATTTGTAAAATATTTATTTGTTATCTTGAGACTCTTCCGCCACCTGAACCACTCATTAATGCTTGTATTTCACTTACAGTAGCTAAATTAATATCACCTGAAATGGAGTGTTTCAAACAAGTTGCTGCAACTGCAAACTCAAGAGCGGTTTGATGGTCGTCTGGCCAAGTAATTAATCCATAAATTATTCCAGCCATAAAAGCATCTCCTGCACCGATTCTATCAATAATATGAGAAACATTGTATTCTCTGGAATGCAGTAATTCCTTACCATTCCAGATAGAAGCACTTACTGCATTTGACGAAGCATTAGCACGCATTCGGTGAGTTGAAGTTATATTTTTTAGTTTTGAAAATGCTTTCATCCAATTGGCAAAAACAATTTCCTCCGTTTCACCCTCATTCATTTTAACGCCTAATACTTTTTCAGATTCATCGATGCCTCCTAATAATAAGTCACAATGTTTTACCAGATCTGGCATTATTTCATTGGCATTTTTACCATATTTCCATAAAGTAGGTCTATAATTTAAATCGGCTGAAATGGTTAATCCCATATTTTCAGCAACTACTAATGCTTCTTTACATAACTCTGCTAGTTCAAACGAAAGCGAAGGTGTTATTCCAGACCAA
Source organism: Klebsiella pneumoniae (assembly GCA_943325355.2). Lineage (GTDB taxonomy): Bacteria > Bacteroidota > Bacteroidia > Flavobacteriales > Flavobacteriaceae > Flavobacterium. The sequence continues at coordinate 2,437 of CALPPA020000061.1, forward strand.
TGAAACCAATCAGCATCTTTAAAAATTGATTCCCAATCTATCATTCCTTTTCTTAGAGTCGAAAACGAAGAATCTTCCCTATCATAAACTACTTTTCCTGGTCGTTCAGATGCACCTTGTTCGAAATAATAAATTCCAAGTCTTTTACCTTGAGTTAAAGCGATTGGAGTTACGCCAAAAGAGCGCAACATACTCAAAGAGGATTCCCCCAATTCGTTTGGCGGCACTGCCGTGATAAACTTGACAGGAAGCCCAAATTTGGCTAATGAAGCTGCAACATTGGCTTCGGCACAACCGTAGTACAAATCAAACGAGGTGGCTTGAGTCAATCGTAAATGACTTGGCGGCGACAGCCTAAGCAGTAATTCTCCAAAAGTCACGATTCTTTTTGACATAGTACTATATTTTCGTGTCCGCACACGAGTATTGCAAATATAGAGATAAAAACTATTTGTGCAACAAAAATGAATTAAAATTAAAAAAAGAAATTAATCCAAAAAAATTATAAATTTACAGCTTATAACAAATACTCATCGCCATCATAACAATCAAAAAAATAGCCGAAATTGCTAACGTGTCAGTTGGAACGGTAGATAGAATTATCCACAATCGTGGTCAAGTAACGGAAGAGAATATAGAAAAAGTGAACGCCATAATTAAAGAATATGGATACAAAAAAAATATTTTTGCTAGCAATCTAGCGTTCAACAAGAAATTTAAATTTGCTGTTTTTCTCCCTAAAAACGAGAATATTGAATATTGGCAGGCTCCAATAATTGGAGTCACCAAGGCTGCAGAAGAACTAGCTAATTTTGGAGTTACTATTGATTACTTCTTTTTTGATTACAACATTACGTCTTTTAAAAAAACAGCGGCCAAAGTTTTGAAACTTGATCACGATGGATTGTTATTCGCCCCTATTTTTTATGAGGAATCTGTTTCATTTTTAACTGAATACAAGAAAAAAGATACTCCAATTGTAATGATTGATTCCAATCTTCCGGAAATTAATGATGTTGCCTATATTGGCCAAGATTCCTATCAAAGTGGCTATTTAGGCGGAAAACTGATTAGTTATGGCATAAAAAACGACAGCAATGTTCTCATATTAAAAATAAATCAAAATGTGGAAAGCACTTCTAGAACGAATGTTTTTTTACAGAGAATCAAAGGGTTTTATGCCTTTTTTAAAGAAAAGAAAGGCCTTCCGAATTTCAATTTCACTGAAATCAATATAAAATATGACATTGAAAACCAATTAACAGTAGATATGTTCAAGGAAATAGATTGCGTATTTATCCCTAATTCAAGAGTTTACATTGTGGCTAAATTCATTAAAGGAAATAACTTAAAAGACATTAGAATTGTTGGTTATGAATTATTAAAACAAAACTTGGAATATTTAAATGAAGGCACTATTGATTTTTTAATTCATCAAAAACCAGAAGAACAAGGCTATATGGGAATTAATCATTTATACAAAAAGAGTGTTTTGAAAGAACCTGTTGAAGATTTATACACTATGCCCTTAGAAATTATTGTAAAAGAAAATATATATTAAAAAAGCAGGCAATTCAATTGTCTCTCTACGGTAGTTGCCCTTTTCTGTTTAGCTTTGTAGTCCACTAATTACTATCTAAGCCCATTCTAAAGGATTATCAAAAAGTTATAATCAAGTATTTTATCAGTATCGTTAAGGATATGAAAAAAAATAATCTTAAACATAATAAAAAAAAAACCAATAAATACAATGATTTATTGGGGTTTAGTATTTATAATGATTTTTTTTTTATAATTAAAGAATAATCCTAAAACTATTGTGCATCAACAATATTCTGTAGATTCTTCCTAAATTCTTTGGCTTTTTGTGGGGTTATAGCATAAACCACTTTCTTTTTACCGGTATTCAGAACAATCTCTTTTAAATCTGTTTTCAATCCAAGTTCAGGAGGGCTATTCAATAGTAAAGTACAGGCTCCGTCAAAATAACCATCACTTTCGAGGGTTTCTTCCTCAGAAGTAATTGTGCCATCAACAAAAACAGCTGAAAATGCCATTTTACTATTTAGAACCGTAGTAAAAAAGCCATCCATAACTAACAAAATACGATACGTGTTTTTCTTTTCAACACCTTTAAATTCGTGACGAGTAATGTTATACCGAAGTCCTTTTGCTAAGGTTGGGAATTTTACGCTACAATCCAATTCAAAACTTCCTACATCGCCTGAATCATCGACCCTAGTTATAATTTTAGGTACTTGAGCATTCATAACAATACTTGCTAGTAAAAATGCCATCGATACTACTAATTTTCTCATCTGATTTTTGTTTATTTATTTCCTTTTTCGAAATCGGCAACAAATTGTGCTAATCCAATATCCGTCAATGGGTGTTTCAACAATCCGTATATTGCAGAAAGTGGGCCAGTCATAACGTCAGCACCAATTTTAGCACAGTTCACAATATGCATTGTATGACGAACCGAAGCCGCAAGAATTTGAGTTTCGTAACCGTAATTGTCATATATCAAACGGATTTCTTCAATCAAAGCCAATCCATCTGTAGAAACATCGTCTAATCGACCAATGAATGGAGAAACATAAGTTGCACCGGCTTTGGCAGCCAATAAAGCTTGACCAGCTGAAAACACTAAAGTTACATTGGTTTTAATTCCTTTGTCCGAAAAATATTTCGCAGCCATAACACCTTCTTTGGTCATAGGCAATTTCACAACGATTTGTTCGTGTAAATCAGCTAATTCTTCTCCTTCTTTCACCATTCCAGCATAATCAAGCGCATTTACTTCGGCACTCACGTCGCCATCTACACTATTGCAAATGTCAACATAATGCTTCAAAATGTTATTTTTTCCGGTAATTCCCTCCTTCGCCATCAATGATGGATTGGTAGTAACGCCGTCTAAAACGCCTAATGCTTGTGCTTCCTTAATTTGAGCTAAATTCGCTGTGTCAATAAAAAATTTCATATATTATTTAATTTAATTGTGTGTTTAAGTTCAGGTGCAAATCTACAATTTATAATGATTCATCAGCATTCTTTCATATACTTTATCGGGTAAAATTCGCTTCAAAACAATCGAGAATTTCTGCATAAAAGCACCCACTTTATAATGAATTCTAGGATTTGGATTTTGGATAATTTGATGTATAGCTTCCGCCATTTCATTGGGATTACTGCCGCCGTCCACGTGTTCGTCCATCATTTTAAGCGTATTCCCATACGGAATTTCATAAGCCGAATCCTTCATTAAAGGAGCGTGAAAACGTCCGGAAGCAATATTAGTAGCAAAATCACCAGGAGCGACATTTGTAATTTGAATTCCAAAAGATTTCACTTCCATTCGCAACGCTTCGGTAATTAATTCTAATGCTCCTTTTGAAGCTGAATACACGCTGCGATACGGCAAACCCATATAACCTGCAATAGAAGTGATATTGATTATTAAACCTGATTTTTGGCTACGCATTTGTGGTAAAACCGCTTTCATCACTTCGATAGGGCCAAAGAAATTCGTCTCAAAATTATTTTTGATTTCGGCTGTTGGAATTTCTTCCAAAGGGCCAGTAATTCCAACACCAGCATTATTAATTACAATATCCAATCGTCCTGAAATGGAAATGATTTTGGCTACAGCCAAATGTATTGATTCGGTATTGCGAACATCTAAAGCAACCAATGGAAAAACCGAATTCAAAACCTTTTCCGGATTCCTACTGGTTCCATAAACTACAAATCCTTTATGATGCAAAAATTCACCAATGGACTTCCCTATTCCCGAAGAACCTCCTGTAATTAAAACTACCTTGTTCATTTGTGATTTTAGATTTAGCCCTTCGACAAGCTCAGGGTGACAATTAGGAATTAGAAATATCCAAAAATAAAAAAATCTTCCCAAAGGAAGACTACTTTTGCATAAAATAAAAAATGGCAAGCGACCTACATCGCACCGCTCAACCACGTACCCTTGCTATGTTCCCATCCTGGGGGATTCTGCAGGAGCTGGTCGTGTAGGACTTGCCAGTGCAAATATACACTCTTTTTATATTTTTGCAAGGGCTTTGCACCTATAAAATATCGTTGTATATTGCATCATCAAAAATTTACTTTATGAAAAATTATAACTTCCTATTTATCATTTTATTAGGAATCACATTGTCGAATTGCGGAAGCAAAAAAAATGGGGAAAATTCTATATTTACTTTCGATGATTCGAAATTTGCTACACAATATCAACCTCAGGAAGCTTTAAAACTTGGTGTTTTAAACCCAAATTCGAAAGTAGTCGATAGTGTTGTTTACTTTGTCAACGACACAAAAATCGAATCCAAAAAAGGACTTGAAAAAATAAATTTTGAATTAAAAAACCAAAGATTAGGCTATCAAAATCTCAAAGCGATAGTTTATTTTGAAGGTGAAAATTCAGTAGCTACAACACGAATTGAATTGGTTTCTAATGTGCAACCCAAATCATTAAAATATATCATTATAAATACCTATCCACACGACATTGAAGCCTATACTCAAGGCTTAGAATTTTACCGTGATACTCTTTATGAAGGAACTGGAAACGGTGCTGGCCCTTCTGGCAAAAAAGGGATTTCAAGTTTAAGAAAAACAGATTATAAAACTGGGAAAGTATATAAAAAAGTAGAATTAGCCGAGCAGTTTTTTGGCGAAGGAATTACAATTCTTAACAATAAAGTCTATCAATTGACCTATCAAAATAATGAAGGTTATGTTTACAATGCAGATACTTTCAAAAAAGAAAAAACTTTTCAATATCCTAAACAAATGGAAGGCTGGGGATTAACGACTGATGGCAAAGTTTTGTATATGACCGATAGCTCAGAAACCATTCACATATTAGATCCTGAAACTTTTAAAGAATTAGACCATATCAATGTGTACTCTTTAGATAACAAAATAAAAGCTGTCAACGAATTAGAATGGATTGATGGAAAAATCTATGGAAATGTGTATCTAAAGGATGCAATCGCCATCATTAACCCTAAAACTGGAGCTGTAGAGGGAATTATAAATCTTGCTGCATTGGAAAAGAAAATTACTAAACTTCCAGACACTAACGTCTTAAACGGAATCGCTTACAACCCAAAAACCAAAACTATTTTTGTTACCGGAAAAAACTGGGACAAAATGTTTGAAATCAAAATTTCGGAATAATTTTAAAGACCGCAAATTCGCAAATTATTATTTTGAATTTAGTTTTATAATTTGTGAATTTGCGGTATTTTTTTTAATTATAACACTTTCACACTATGAAAACACTCATCATCAACATCAAGGAATTGCTTCAAGTTCGGGATGCATCTGTGTTGAAAGTTTCTGGTGCTGAAATGGCTGAACTCCCTTCCATCAAAAATGCTTTTCTGCTGATTGAAAATGATTTGATTGCTGATTTTGGCTCTATGGATGATTTACCCGAAGATAAAAATCCAGAAAAATGTATTGATGCTGATGGAAAAATAGTTTTGCCTTCTTGGTGTGACAGTCATACTCATATTGTTTATGCTGGCAATCGGGAGCAAGAATTTGTAGATAGAATCAACGGACTTTCCTATGAAGAAATCGCCAATCGTGGTGGTGGAATATTAAATTCGGCTAAAATATTAAACGAAACTTCTGAAGAAGAAATTTACAACCAATCGAAAGTTCGTCTCGAAGAAATAATGCGTTTGGGAACTGGAGCTGTCGAAATAAAATCGGGTTACGGACTTACTTTCGATGGTGAACTAAAAATACTTCGGGTAATCAGAAGATTGTCAAAAGAATATCCCATTACAATTAAAGCCACTTTTCTTGGCGCTCACGCTTTTCCTTTAGAATATAAGACAAATAGAAAAGGATATATTAATTTAATCATTAACAAAATGCTTCCTGAAATTGCCCAAAACAATTTGGCCGACTTTATAGACGTTTTTTGCGAAACAGGTTATTTCACTGTAACCGAAACCGAGCAAATTATGGAAGCTGGAATTCTTTTTGGTTTACAACCAAAGATTCACGTCAATCAATTCAATTCTATTGGGGGAATTGAGGCTGGAATTAAATTCAATGCCCTTTCTGTTGATCATCTTGAAGTAATGGAATCAGAAGATATTGAAGCCTTAAAAAACACCGAAACAATGCCTGTTGCTTTGCCTTCTTGCTCCTATTTCCTTGGAATTCCTTATACTCCAGCTTGTGAAATGATTGCAAATGGATTGCCAATAGCACTCGCCAGCGATTATAATCCAGGATCTTCTCCTTCTGGCAATATGAATTTTGTGGTTTCGACTGCTTGCATTAAAATGAAAATGACTCCCGAACAAGCCATCAATGCTGCCACTATAAACGGTGCTTATGCTATGGGAATTTCAGAAACCCACGGAAGTATATGTATTGGCAAAAAAGCCAATCTTATTATTACAAAACCTCTTTCTTCCTATTATCAATTACCGTATGCTTTTGGGAGTAATTTGATAGAAACCGTTTTTATTGAAGGTGAAGTTATTGCATAAAAAAAGAGGAACAATTGCTCCTCTTTCCTTTATAATTCCTGAACTATTATTTCAAAGTAA
>CALPPA020000062.1 GCA_943325355.2 Klebsiella pneumoniae
ATTGATGTAATCAATTACACTAGCAATATTCAATTGTATATTACAAGAGCTTTGAGTCCTGCAAAAGTTTCTTCAATCAAGATTAACGAAGAAACAAAGAGAGCTGAAGTTTTCTTGAAATTAGAAGAAGTTTCTAAAGCAATAGGTAGAGGCGGACACAATATTAAATTGGCGGGTCAATTAACAGGTTATGAACTTGATGTTATTCGCGAAGGAGATGTTGCTGGAGCAGTTGCAGATGAAGATGATGTTGAATTAACAGAGTTTTCAGATGAAATTGAAGAATGGGTTATCGAAGAATTTGCAAAAATTGGTTTAGATACTGCCAAAAGTATTTTGAAACAAGATGTAAATGATTTGGTAAGAAGAACTGACCTAGAAGAGGAAACTATTCTAGATGTAATGAGAATATTAAAAGAAGAATTTGACAGTTAGTCAATTCTTAAAAATTAAATTTTTAACCTTATTTTTTCTCTCCTACAGAGAGTTAGTGTGAGGAAATAATAAAAACATCATATCTACTTCTTCTCCCTTAGAGAGAGTTAGGTTGAAAAAAAGGTAATATTAAAAAGGTTTTATGTCTGAAGAGAAAGTTATTAGAATAAACAAAGTTTTAAGGGAATTGAATATTTCTTTAGAAAGAGCTGTGGATTATCTAAAAGATAAGGGGATCGTAGTGGAATCAAACCCAAATACAAAAATTTCTGATGATGTATACAATGTTTTGTGCGATCAGTTTGCTGGAGACAAGGGCAATAAGGAAGCATCAAAAGAGGTAGGAGAAGAGAAAAGAAAAGAGAAAGAAGCTTTACGAGTTGAGCGTGAAAAAGAAATTGAAGATAAACGTAAACAAGATGAAGAACGTTTAAAAAGCCAAGAAGTTATCAAAGCAAGAGCTACGGTAACTGGTCCAGTTCACATTGGAAGCATTGATCTTAATCCTAAAAAAGTTGTTGCAGTTCCTCCTCACACAGCAATTGAAAAAACTGAAATTCCAGTAAATAATATTCCTCAAGACAAACCAGTAAATAAAGAACCTGCACCAGAAAAAGCTGTTTCTGAGAAAAAGGTAGCCAAACCTGCTGTAGAAATTAAAGAGGTAAAATCTGAAGTTGCAACAGCAAAAAAAGAAGTTTCTAAAGTACAAGAGGTCCCTGTTGAAGAATCAATCACGACTAAATACACAAAACTATCTGGAGCTACATTAACGGGTCAAACTATCGATTTGACTCAATTTAATAAGCCTAAAAAGAAAAAAGAAGACCCGAAAATTACTCCAAATAAACCCGGAACACCTGCTGTTCCTGGAAGCGCTGCAAGTAACATCAACAAAAATAAACGGAAAAGGATTATACCTAAACCGGGTGCTCCAAGACCACCTGCAACACCTGGAGTTCCGGGTGAGCCAAATCCAAATAAAATTACACCAAATGCTGGAGGTGGCGGATTTAATGCCAATAGAGGTGCTAGACCAGGTTTTGTTAAAGGAGCTAGACCTGCAATCTCGGCCAAAGTTGAGCCTACAGAAGAGGAAGTTAAAAATCAAATTAGAGAAACTTTAGAAAAACTTCAAGGTAAAGGAGGGAAATCTAAAGCAGCAAAATATAGAAGAGACAAAAGAGAGACACATCGTCAAAAATCAGATGACGAACAAAAAGCCATCGACGAAGGTAGCAAAACAATTAAAGTTACTGAGTTTGTAACCGTAGGTGAAATTGCGATAATGATGGATGTCCCAATTACCAAAGTGATAGGAACCTGTATGTCACTTGGAATCATGGTAACTATGAATCAACGTCTTGATGCAGAAACATTGACAATTGTTGCCGATGAATTTGGATATGAAGTAGAATTCATCACGGTAGATATTGAAGAAGCTATTCAAATTGTTCCTGACAAAGAAGAAGATTTAGTTTTCAGAGCGCCAATCGTAACCGTAATGGGCCATGTCGATCACGGTAAAACATCTTTATTAGATTATATTCGTAAAGAAAATGTTATTGCAGGTGAATCAGGAGGAATTACACAACACATTGGTGCCTACGGAGTAGAATTAGATAATGGACAAAAAATAGCATTCTTGGATACACCGGGCCACGAAGCGTTTACTGCAATGCGTGCTCGTGGAGCTCAAGTAACAGATATTGCCATTATTGTAATTGCTGCTGATGATGATATTATGCCGCAAACTAAAGAGGCCATTTCTCATGCTCAAGCAGCAGCCGTTCCAATTATTTTTGCCATCAACAAAATTGACAAACCCAACTCTAATGTTGAAAAAATAAAAGAAAAATTAGCAGGTATGAATTTACTTGTAGAGGATTGGGGTGGAAAAATCCAATCGCATGATATTTCTGCAAAAGTGGGAACAGGTGTCAAAGAATTATTAGAAAAAGTATTGCTTGAAGCAGAACTTTTAGATTTGAAATCCAACCCAAATAAAGCTGCCCAAGGAACAGTTGTTGAAGCTTTCTTAGACAAAGGAAAAGGATACGTGTCAACGATTTTAGTACAACACGGAACTTTGAGAGTTGGCGATTATATGCTTGCTGGAAAACACCACGGAAAGATTAAAGCGATGCACGATGAAAGAGGAAATGTTGTTACTGTAGCCGGTCCTTCGACTCCAGTATCTGTATTAGGATTAGACGGTGCAGCAACTGCGGGTGACAAGTTCAACGTTTTTGAAGACGAAAAAGAAGCCAAACAAATTGCTTCGAAACGTTCTCAATTGATGCGTGAACAATCTGTTCGTACACAACGTCATATTACTTTGGATGAAATTGGACGTAGAATTGCATTGGGTCAATTTAAAGAATTGAACATTATCCTTAAAGGAGATGTGGATGGTTCTGTTGAAGCATTATCCGACTCGTTCTCTAAATTATCTACCGAAGAAATTCAAATCAATATTATTCATAAAGGTGTTGGAGCGATTACTGAAACTGATGTAATGTTGGCTTCTGCTTCAGATGCAATCATAATCGGATTTAATGTTCGTCCTGCTGGAAATGCAAGACAATTGGCCGACAAAGAAGAAATTGATATCCGTTATTATTCTATCATTTACGCCGCAATCGATGACTTGAAAGATGCTATGGAAGGAATGCTTGCTCCTGAAATGAAAGAAGAAGTTCTGGGAACTGCCGAAGTTAGAGAGTTATTCAAAATCTCTAAAGTGGGTACAATTGCCGGTTGTATGGTTATTGATGGTAAAATTGCCAGAAATGCCAAAATCAGAATCATTCGTGAAGGTGTAGTTGTTCATACAGGTGAGCTAATCGCCTTGAAACGTTTCAAAGACGACGTGAAAGAAGTAGCCAAAGGGTACGATTGTGGTATTCAAATAAAAGGATACAACGACATCGAAGAAAGAGACGTTATCGAAGCGTTCCACGAAGTAGCAATCAAAAAGAAATTGAAATAAAATTTAGAACTATTTATAAGAAATCCCGAGCAATCGGGATTTTTTTTGTTTTAGATGGTGGTAAATTGTTTTTCTGGAATAATGGAATTTTAAATTAATACTTTAAATTATAGAATTAAACCTTAAAAATCTATAATGGATTCTCTGTTCATCATTCTTAAATTTGTAATGTATAAATTTTTTTAAATCTAATATTATGAATACTGATAAAAAACAAAGCAGCAATTTGCTAGCGAATGAGATATCTAAAAATCAAATCCTAAATACTGAGGATGATTATATAAATCCAAAAGATACTGAAGAGGATGAAAAGGTGGATGTCGATGATGAAGACTTAGAAGAAGCTGAAAATCCAGTAGATAGCCCCGGAAGTGACTTTAATGAATTTGAAGAGGAAATTGACGAAGAGGGCCAATAATAATAAGATAATAATATATTCTAAAATTTCTTAAATGAAAAACCTAACTAAAAAAAACGTTAAGTAATTAACGGTTTTTTTTATGTTTTTTGATGTACGATTTTATTTACTCGGCTTAATCAAAAGCACATTTTTGTATCGATCCTTAATGATTGCTACATTCCTTTCTGCTTCAATGCGGGTTCTAAAATTACCCACCCAGACTTTATAATTAGGAGTATTGAAAACAATTGTCGCATCAATAGCTGCAAATTCTTGCCTGAACTCGTTCAAAGTTTTTTTTGCAGTTTCACTTCCACCATTATAAATCTGGATTTTATAAAAATCATTCACGCTAAGCGAAGGGTTTATCTTTCTTTTTTCATTTAACAGTTGTTCGAATTTCGGATCTTGACTAATGTCACTATTTTGATTTTGCGCAATTATTGGGTAAGACGAAAAACTTAATAAAAAGGAGCAGAAAACGAATTTTCTAATCGATAGAATTCTCATAATGTGATTGTTTAAAAACAAAAGTAATATTTAATATGCTAAACAAAGACATTGATATTATTTAGAATCAATATAAATTATATTTAAGGCTATTTTAAGGTTTTGAGAATAGTTCTTAAAGTGTATTTTTGTGCAATATTTTAGAGAAAAAGTGATTTTTATCATATTTTAAATTTGTAAAAAATCACATCAATATTGTAGATAATTACTGTACTATATGAAAAAGATGGGTAACCATAATTCGATTCCAAGGAAATTATATTTAAGCGTAGCTTTAATTCTGTCCTTATCAATAACTTCATTTGCACAAGATGCAGTCCCAGCAGATCCAGCTGCCACAGCCGCAGCTCCAATGGCAACAACTGTAGCTCCTGCAGCTACCTCAGGTGGCGACGCTGTAAAAGGAAAAGAGATTTTTAACGCAAACTGCGCTGCTTGTCACAAACTAGATGCAAAAGCAACTGGGCCGGCTCTTAGAGGTGTTGGTGCAAAGTATGATAAAGCGTGGCTTTATAAATGGATTCACAATAGTGGTGATTTAATAAAATCAGGGGATGCACAAGCTGTAAAAGTGTTTGAAGAAAACAATAAGGTGCCAATGACTGCTTTCCCGCAATTGTCAGAAGCAGACATTGACAATATTATTGCTTACACTATGGAGGCTAAAGCTGTAGCTGCAGCTCCTGTAGTTGGAGAAAAAGTTCCAGGAACTGATGCTAATGCAGGAGGAATTTCAAATGATGTCATTCTAGGGGCTTTGTCTTTAGTAATGGCGATTCTAATAGTAATGTTGTTTTTAGTAAATAATGTTTTAAGAAAAGTAGCTGCAGCTAATGGAATTGAGGTTGCTCCAAAAGAACCTACTTTACCAATATGGAAAGCATTTGTTAAAAATCAATTTTTGGTATTAGTAACATCTATATTTTTATTATTGGCCAGTGCGTTTTTTGTTTATGGATACTTAATGCAAATTGGTGTTGATCAAGAGTACGCTCCAATTCAACCTATACATTATTCACATAGAATTCACGCAGGAAGTAACGGAATTGACTGTAATTACTGTCACTCCTCTGCTCGTGTAAGTAAACATTCTGGAATTCCTTCGTTGAATGTGTGTATGAACTGTCATAAAAACATTGCAGAAGTTTCGGATACAACTGCTACTGACGAGTATTCTAAAGCTTTTTACGATAAGGAAATCGATAAATTATACAAAGCTGTGGGTTGGGATAAAGTCAATCAAAAATATACTGGAATTACACAGCCAGTTAAATGGGTTCGAATTCATAACTTGCAAAGTTTTGTGTATTTCAACCACTCACAACACGTTACTGTTGGTGGTATTGCTTGCCAATCTTGTCACGGGCCAGTTCAAACTTATGAAATTCAAAAACAGTTTGCTCCGCTAACAATGAGTTGGTGTATAGATTGCCATAGAAAAACCGAAGTTAAAATGGAAGGCAACGAATATTACACAAAAATACACGAACAATTGTCCAAAAAATATGGTGTAGAAAAATTGACTGCAGCACAAATGGGAGGATTAGAATGTGGTAAATGCCATTATTAAAATAATAATTAAGAAGCTAATATTTATATAGAATATGTCATCAAACAAAAAATACTGGAAAAGTGTTGAAGAACTAGACGGAAATAGTTCTATTGTTGAGGCGCTTAAAAATAACGAATTTGTTGAAGAAATTCCTACGGACGAGTTTTTAGGAAACGAGGGCGCTTTGTCATCTTCATCAACATCACGTCGTGATTTTTTAAAGTATGTTGGATTTACAACTGCAGCAGCCACACTTGCAGCTTGCGAAGGTCCTGTTCACCTTTCAATACCTTACGTAGTACAACCAGAACAAATCATTCCTGGAATTGCTGATTATTATGCAACTTCGGTGTTTGATGGTTTCGACTTTGCCAACCTTTTAGTGAAAACTCGTGAAGGTCGTCCTATCAAAATAGACAATAACTTAATGGCTGGTGCAAAATTTGCTGCAAATGCCAGAATTCACGCTTCTATATTGTCATTATATGATAGTATGCGTTTGAAAGAACCAAAAATTGCTGGTAAAACTGCCACTTGGATTGATGTTGATTCAAAAATAAAATCAAGTTTGGCTGATGCCAAAACTAAAGGAGGACAAGTTGTTCTTTTGACTAATACATTAGCAAGTCCGTCAACTGAAAAGTTGATTGCAGAATTCCTTACTAAGAATGCAAACGCAACACACGTAGTTTATGATGCGGTTTCTGAATCAGAAGCATTAGATGCATTCGAAACTGTTTACGGCGAAAGAGCTTTGGTTGATTACGACTTTTCAAAAGCTTCGGTAATTGTTTCTGTTGGTGCAGATTTCCTTGGAGATTGGCAAGGTGGAAGTTATGGTCCAAGTTATGCAAAAGGAAGAATTCCTCAAGGACCAAAAGGGAGCCAAAAAATATCTCGTCATTTCCAATTGGAAGCGAATATGACTTTATCTGGTGCTGCTGCCGATAAACGTGTTGCAATGTCAACCGCAAATCAAAAGCAAGCATTAGTACTCATATATAATACAGTTGTTGGAGCATCGGTTCCTGTAACATTGGATGCAAAATTTAAAGCTGAAGTTACTAAAGCTGCTCAACAGTTGAAAGCTGCTGGAAGTAAAGGAGTTTTAGTTTCAGGCATTCAAGATAAAAATGCGCAGTTGTTGGTTTTGGCCATCAATCAAGCATTGGCAAGCGAATCTTTTTCTACTGTTGGAACAAGACAAATTAGAAAAGGTTCTAGCCAAAAAGTAGCTCAATTAGTTGCAGCTTTGAAAGCAGGAAGTGTACACACTTTGATTATGAGTGGTGTAAATCCAGTTTATACTTTACCAAATTCGAAAGATTTTGTTGAAGGATTAAAAAAAGTGAGTCTTTCGGCTAGCTTTTCTTTAAAAGAAGACGAAACAGCGTCATTGACAACTATAGCTGCTGCAGCGCCTCATTATTTAGAATCTTGGGGAGATGTAAGCATAACGAAAGGAACGTATGGTTTAACTCAACCTTCCATTCGTCCTTTATTCAATACCAGACAATTTCAAGATGTTTTATTGTCTCTAAATGGAACCGTTGGAACATATTATAATTATTTAAAAGCAAATATTGCTTCAAATGCTCCAGGAGCATCTTGGAATACAGTATTGCACGATGGAATTTTTGTTGGTACAATACCTTCGACTGCTGGAGGAACTGCTGATTACACTGGTGCTGCAAACGCATTGGCACAATCAAAAGCTGCTGCTGGTCTTGAATTAGGTTTATACACTAAAACTGGTTTAGGTGACGGGCAACAAGCAAACAATCCTTGGTTACAAGAATTTCCAGATCCAATCACGAGAGTTTCTTGGGATAATTACATTACTGTTTCGGCTGCCGATGCAAAGAAATTGGAATTATCAAACGAAATTGTAGCTGATGGTGGATTGAACGGAAGTTATGCAACTATTACTGCCGATGGAGTTAAATTAGAAAATGTACCAGTAATTGTTCAACCAGGACAAGCTGTTGGCACTGTTGGTTTGGCTTTTGGATATGGTAAAATCGCCGCATTAAAAGAAGAAATGCAAGTAGGTTTAAATGCTTACTCATTATATAAAAGTTTCAACAATGTACAATCAGTTACATTGTCAAAAGCAGATGGAGTTCACGAGTTTGCTTGTGTTCAAGGTCAAAAAACATTGATGGGAAGAGGGGATATTATTAAAGAAACTACTTTAGAAATATTCAACACCAAAGATGCAGAATTTTGGAATGAGCAACCTGTGGTTTCATTAGATCATAAAGAAGTAAAAGCAACATCAGTAGATTTATGGGCTCCATTTGATCGTTCAGTAGGACATCATTTTAACCTTTCAATCGATTTGAATGCTTGTACTGGCTGCGGAGCTTGTGTAATTGCTTGCCACGCCGAAAATAATGTTCCTGTTGTAGGTAAAGAAGAAATTAGAAGAAGTCGAGATATGCACTGGTTGCGTATTGACAGATATTATTCTTCTGAAGAAACCTTTGCAGGAGATAATGAAAGAAAAGAAGGTATAGCTGGTTTGTCAAGTTCACTTTCTACGTTTAGAGAAATGGAACAAGCTTCTGAGAATCCACAAGTTTCTTTCCAACCTGTAATGTGTCAGCACTGTAATCACGCCCCTTGTGAGACAGTTTGTCCTGTTGCAGCAACTTCACACAGTCGTCAAGGTCAAAATCATATGGCTTACAATAGATGTGTAGGAACTCGTTACTGTGCGAACAACTGTCCGTATAAAGTACGTCGTTTCAACTGGTTCTTGTACAACAAAAACAGCGAATTTGATTTCCATATGAATGATGATTTAGGTCGCATGGTATTGAATCCAGATGTAAGTGTACGTTCTCGTGGGGTTATGGAAAAATGTTCGATGTGTATTCAAAAAACACAAGCAACAATTTTAGCTGCCAAAAACGAAGGAAGAGTAATTGTTGATGGTGAATTCCAAACGGCGTGTTCTAGTGCTTGTACTACTGGGGCAATGGTTTTTGGAGATATTAATGATACCGAGAGTCAAGTTGCCA
>CALPPA020000063.1 GCA_943325355.2 Klebsiella pneumoniae
AGGACAAATCGTTATGGAGGGTTATCTAAATTTAAGAATCCAGCCTTGGGTTCGAAGAATAATCACCCGATTAATCGCCATTGTTCCTGCTGTAATTGTTATTTCTATTTTTGGCGAAAGTGTAACCGGTAAAATGTTAATTTTAAGTCAAGTTATTTTAAGCTTACAGTTGGGTTTTGCCATCATTCCGTTGATACATTTTGTAAGTGATAAGTCTAAAATGAGAGGCTTTCATATTTCAAAAACTACCCAAATTGCTTCTTGGATTGTAGCGTCAATAATCGTTTCATTAAATGTAAAATTAGTGTACAATGAAATTGTTGGCTGGCTCGAAACTTCTGAAAACCCAATTGTTTTATGGTTTACGGTAGTTCCGTTGGCTTTTGGCTTCTTGATTTTGTTATTGTATATCGTTTTCAAACCTTTTGTGACCAAAGCAAAAATGGAAATTCAAAATCATTCACCACATAATTTAAAATTGCAATTTTCTAAAACTGGAAGTTATACTAAAAAGAATATTGCTATTTCGGTAGATTTTTCAAATGCTGACGAAATTGCCATAAACAGTGCTTTCGAGTTAGGAGGTATAGAAGCAAAATATACTTTGATACACGTTGTAGAAACCGTAGGGGCAATGGTTTATGGTGAAAATATTGAAGACCAAGAAACATTAATTGACGCCAATTTATTAAAAGAATACAAGGAAATGCTTTCGCAAAAAGGATTTAAAGTAAAAACAAAATTAGGTTATGGCAAGCCCAATAATGTCATTCCAGAAATTATCAATACAGGTAATTTTGACGTTTTGGTTATGGGAACACACGGCCACACTGGAATCAAGGATTTGCTTTTTGGCACCACCGTCGACAAGTTGCGTCATAAGATTTCGATACCTTTATTTATTGTAAAAAATTAAATTTAACCATAAAGGACACAAAGAAGGCGCAAAGAACACAAAGTTTTTACTAAAATTTTTTTCAAAATAATGATGTTTTTTTTGTATTCTAAAAACCGAAGGTTTTTAACTATGCGAACTTAAATTTTTAAACAAAAAAAATGAACTTTGCGCCTTAGCGGTAAAATTTTCCTAACCTCTAACCTCTAACTTCCAAATGACTTTTTCAGAAGAAAATTATTTAAAAGCTATTTTTCATCTCACCATTGTTTCAGATTTTGAAATAAGCACGAATGCGATTGCCGAAATGATGGAAACCAAAGCTTCATCTGTAACAGATATGCTTAAAAAACTAGCCGAAAAAGATTTAGTGAATTACAAAAAATACCAAGGTGTTTCCTTAACAGAACAAGGAAAACTTACTGCCAAAATGATTGTGCGCAAACACCGTTTATGGGAAGTTTTTTTGGTCGAAAAATTAGATTTTTCGTGGGATGAGGTTCACGATATTGCAGAACAATTAGAACACATCAAATCTGAAAAACTAATCAATAAACTCGATGATTTTTTAGGTAATCCAACCGAAGATCCACACGGAGATCCAATTCCTAATGCAAAAGGACAAATTATTACTATCGAAAAACAACTGCTATCAGAGTTGTCAGAAAATCAAATAGGAATCTGTGTAGGAGTAAAAGATTCGTCATCAGAATTTTTGAAATATCTAGACAAGCAGGAAATTTCTTTGGGTTCGAAAATGGAAATCATTTCAAAAGAAAGCTTTGATATGTCTTTAATGATAAAAGTAGACTCAAAAGAATTGACGATTTCAAATAAAATTGCAAGTAATCTTTTTGTGAAAGTGGGTTAATGACAATCACAACCATCACCGCAATTTTTATCCGTTTTTTTCTTTTTCAAAAAGAATTTTTTGAACAAAAACAAAATTGCAATTCCCAGGGTTATATAAGTTAAAATTTCTTGAAAATCCATAATTAGGGGTTTTTAGGAAGCTAATCGTTCAAGAGCAATATAGTTTAAGAACTCTCCTTTTTTTGAAAACATAGGATAAGCTTCAATCTCACACCAATAGGAATCTCCATTTTTTCGATAGTTTAAAACTACTTCTTTAAATGGTTTTAAATCGTTCAAAGCCGTTTTTATTCTTTGTTTTGTTACTGTAGAAGTAGCTTCTCCTTGAAACATAGCAGGAGATTTTCCTATGATTTCTTTTGTTTGGTACCCATTTATTTGTGAAATATTTTTGGAGGCAAATATAATTTTAAAGTTTTTATCAGTAATGATAATCTCCCTGTTATCTTTTTGAGATTGTTTCAGATAATCTTGTTTAGCACTCCAATTAGCTTGAATTTTATGGAATAGGATTGCTTCATTTAAATAGTCTTTGCGAAACTCCCAAGTGGTTAGTGGCAGCGGAAGCAGGTTTAATTTGCTGTAATATTTGGCACAAGCGGTATCATAATTTTTCATAACGAACGTTTAAATCAATTTATAAAAGCCTCAAAAGTAAGAAATTTTACAATTAAAACTACTTTTATTTTAATAGTTGATAGGCAAGCAGTGCTACAATATAAGCAAAACTGCTCATAAAAATCAATTGTCCCAAAGGCCATTTCCAACTATTAGTCTCCTTTTTAGTAACGGCTAGCGTACTCGCGCATTGCATTGCAAATGCATAAAACAACAATAAGGAAATACCAGAAGCAAAATTAAATATTTTATTTCCAGTTTTGGGATTTACCTCGGCAGCCATTTTGTTTTTTATGGTGGCTTCATTGTCGCTTCCTCCAACACTGTAAATGGTGGCAAGCGTCCCCACAAAAACTTCTCTTGCAGCAAAAGAACTGATAATGGCAATGCCAATTTTCCAATCGTATCCCAAAGGCGAAATTGCCGGTTCAATGGTTTTTCCCATCAGTCCAATATAGGAATTTTCTAATTTATAAGAAGCTACTTTGTTTTTCAACTCTAATTTTGACAATCCTACATTCTCCGTTTTTGACATAAGAATAGCCTCGGCATCACTGAATTTTTTACTTGGTCCATTCGAAGCTAAAAACCATAAAATTATTGATATGGAGAGAATGATTTTTCCTGCTCCAAAAACAAAAGCTTTGGTTTTTTCAACAACGTTTATCGCAACGTTTTTAAACAGAGGCAATTTATAATTGGGCATTTCGACCACAAAGAAAGTTTTGCAATTGAGATGGAGTACTTTATGAAGCACATAAGCCGATAATATGGCCATTCCAAAACCAATAAGATACAACAACATCAGCGTTAACCCTTGTAAATTAAGGAAACCAAAAACAAATTGGTCGGGAATCACCAGTCCAATTATAATAGCATAAACGGGTAATCTAGCTGAACAAGTAGCAAAAGGAGTTACGAGAATCGTGATTAACCGTTCTTTCCAGTTTTCGATATTTCGAGTGGCCATTATCGCCGGAATGGCACAGGCAGTTCCCGAAATTAAAGGCACAACGCTTTTTCCCGAAAGTCCAAATTTACGCATTATTTTATCCATCAAAAAAACTACTCGACTCATATAACCGCTTTCTTCGAGAATGGAAATGAACAAAAACAAGAATGCAATTTGCGGAATAAATATCAAAATCCCTCCTATTCCCGGTATAATCCCTTGTGCAATTAAATTGGTAAACGCTCCTGGAGGCAAGTTATCGCTTGCCAATGAACTTAAGCTGGCAAAGCTACGGTCTATAAAATCCATTGGTGTTTTGGACCATTCAAAAATAGATTGAAAAATACCGAACAATATGAAAAAGAAAATTACATAACCCCAAATCTTATGAGTCAGTATTCTATCTAATTGGCTCCTGAAATCAGTAGCCAAAGCAGAATCTACTTTATGACCCACTTTTAGCGTTTCATTTATGAATTGATAGCGTTTGATGGTTTCTTTTTGTTGTAGCTTTTTTAGTTCAGAATCGCTTTTTGTAAAAGAATCGTTTTTGAGCGCCTTTCTATTTAAATCTACAAAATTCACGTCTTGAGTAATCAGTAACCAAAGTTTGTATAAAGATTGGTTGGGAAATGTTTTTCGAAGGGTGTTGAAATATTCTTCATCGATAGTAGAGGCATTTAAACACGGGGCTGTTGTGATAGTTTTATAGGAGGTAATTACATTTTTTAATTCCTCAAATCCAGTTCCTTTTCTAGAACTTACTAACACAATTTTAGTTTTTAATTGAGACTCTAAATAAGGAATGTCCAATGAAATTCCCTTATATTTCATTCTGTCAATCATATTGATGACTAGAATTGTTGGAATTTCCAAGTCTTTAATTTGTGTAAAAAGTAATAAATTTCGTTTTAGATTTTCTACTTCAGAAATTAAAACAATTACATCGGGATAGAGTTTATCGTTTTTGTTGAGTAAGAGTTCAATCACCACATTCTCATCGGCAGAACTAGCATTTAAACTGTAGGTTCCTGGTAAATCGATTACGTTTGCGTTGATGTTTGTAGATAATTTGCAAAAGCCAACTTTCTTTTCAACAGTAATTCCGGGATAATTTCCCACTTGCTGGTTCAAGCCCGTAAGCTGGTTAAAAACCGAAGTTTTTCCCACGTTTGGATTCCCTATTAAAGCGACATTGATATTTTGCTTGCTCATTTTGAGTTATTTATTGACGATATCAACCTCAATTTCACGAGCAGTTTCCATACGAATGGCAAGATGCGAACCATTTATATCTAAATATAAAGGATCACCAAAAGGAGCAATTTGAAGTAATTCGACTGTATTTCCAGGCAAACAACCCATTTCTAATAATTTTAACGGAATAACGTCAGCATCAAAATCTTTGATGATGGCTTTATCTCCTTTTTTTAAGCTGGCAATCGTAGTTTTCAAATTCTTATTTAGATTGAATATAGATTGCAAAAGTACAGTAAAAAAAAGAATATATAATGACAATTGTCAGGTTATGCCAATTGTAATTTTAAAATTGTCTAATCCATTTTATAATTATATCTCGACGAATTCGGGAGATAATGTCGATAGACAATATATTTAGTTCTCCCGATAGCTATCGGGAATATTGGACTATTATTAATTGCTAATCAGTATTTACTATTTTTCGTCTTCCACAAGCCAAGTAATGTCTTCAATTAATTGTTTTACATTTTTAATTCCCGGTTCGGTTGGGCCATCAAGATTGGTACCATCATAAAAACCTCGAACCCGTTTTTTGGAGTCAACGAGCACAAAATTTTCGGTGTGAACCATATCGTATTGTTCATCTGGTTTCCCTTGTTTAACGGCCAAATAGGATTTTCTCGCCATCGTGTAGATTGCTTTTTTGTCACCGGTAACCAAGTTCCATTTAGAGTCAACAACGCCGTTTATTTTGGCATATTCCTTCAAAACCGAAACATTGTCAACATCGGGCATTACGGTAAAGGAAAGCAATTTTACCTTTGGATTATCCATAAAAGCTTTTTGCACATCGACAAGATTTGTTGTCATTTTAGGACAGATAGATTTGCAAGTCGTGAAGAAAAAATCGGCAACATATATTTTGCCTTCATAGTCTTTTTGCGTAATAGTTTTTCCGTTTTGATTGGTAAACGAAAAATCAGCAATCGTGTGGTATTTGCTTATATATTGAACAGTTGTATCTACTAATTCAGGATTTACATCAGAAGGATTGTAAATAGGCAATGATTTCTTAGGTTTTAATGCGGTATAAAACAAAGAAATCACAATAATAGAAAAGACCAATAATGAACCAAAGAACTTACGATAGTTGTAGAAAAAGGAACGCATAAATAATTGTTTGAAGCAAAAATACGAAACGAACGTTTCTTTTTAAAAGGCAAAGAAATTTTTTTAACAAATGTTTATAATATAGTTTGAATATTATGAATAGTTTTACGCCACTAACTAATTCTTAATAAAATATGAAAATAAATTTTAAAAAACAACTGATTTTTGTTTTTCCCGCAATAATCGGATTTACAGTAATCAACGCTCAAAATGCTCCTGTAAAGCAAGAGCCAGGTATCAATACTTCCTATATGGATAAAACGGTAAAGCCAAGCGATAACTTTTTCAGATACGTAAACGGAAGTTGGCTTGATAAAACTGAAATTCCTGCGGACAAGACTACCTGGGGGAGTTTTAATGAATTGCGAAAGAAAACAGATAAAGATGCTCTTGAAATTTTGGCGGAAGCCTCAAAAAACCCAATTTACAAATCCAATACAGATCAAGGTAAAGCCATCAATTTGTATAAAACCATTATGGATACTGTAGGTAGAAACAAACAAGGATTGTCTCCTTTAAAACCGTATTTAGCAAAAATTAATGCAGTAAAAAACTCTAAAGATTTAGAAGCATTAATGATTGAAATGGACGCCATAGGAGGTGTTGGTTTTGTTGGTGTTGGGATCGGGTCAGATGCAAAGAACAGCAACAGAAATGTTATAAATGTTGGCCCAGGAAGTGTTGGGTTACCAGACCGTGATTACTATGTTTCAGAAGACAAGGACTCTAAAGAAAAGAGAGATAAATATGTTTTGCACGTAGCCAAAATGCTTCAGATTTTAGGCGAAAACCCAGCTAAAGCCAAAACAGATGCGGATAAAATATTAGCTTTAGAAATCGCAATGTCAAAACCAAGATTTGACAGAGTGGAACGAAGAGACCGAAGAAAATCATACAATCCAATGACGGTTGCTGATTTGCAAAAATTAACCCCATCCATAGATTGGAAAAACTATTTAACAAAAATTGGTTTGCCAAAAGCTGATTCTTTGATTGTTTCTCAACCTAAATACATGACCTCTTTAGAAGTCATTTTTAATGAAAATAAGGTCGAAGATTGGAAAGCTTATATGCGTTGGACCTTGTTGAATAGATCAGCTGGAAGATTATCAACTAGTCTTGTAACTGCTAACTGGGAATTTTATGGCAAAACCTTAACTGGAGCTGTGAAACAAACACCACTTGACGAAAGCGCATTGCAAGTAATTAATGGAGCAACAGGCGAAGCATTAGGAAAATTATATGTGGAGAAAAAATTTCCAGCTGAAGCTAAAGTCAAAGCTGAGAAAATGATTAAAAATGTATTTATTGCCTTTGAAAACCGCATCAATAATTTGCCATGGATGTCAGCAGAAACAAGAGTAAGTGCCATTGCAAAGTTGCGCAAATCACAAATCAAAATTGGGTATCCTGACAAATGGAAAGATTATTCCGCTTTGACTTTAAAGAGTCCAGAAGAAGGAGGAACTTATTTTGAAAATGCATTGAATATTTCGCGTTGGAGAAATAAACAAGATATCGACAAATTGTACAAACCAGTTGATAAAACCGAATGGGGAATGTCACCACAAACTGTAAATGCTTATTACAATCCTTCGTATAACGAAATTGTATTTCCAGCTGCTATTTTGCAACCACCATTTTACAATTATCAAGCGGATGAGGCTGTGAATTATGGAGGAATTGGAGCTGTGATTGGTCACGAAATCTCTCACGGATTTGACGATTCGGGTTCTCGTTATGATGCAGATGGAAACCTAAAAGATTGGTGGACCGCAGATGATCAGAAACAATTTGCTGCTTTAACAGGTGCATTGGCAGATCAATACAGCGCTTTGCAACCTTTGCCAGGAACTTTCGTTGACGGAAAATTTACTTTGGGAGAAAACATTGGAGATTTAGGCGGAATAAATGCCGCTTATGATGGATTGCAACTCTATTTGAAAGAAAATGGTTCTCCAGGACTTATTGATGGTTTTACGCCAGAGCAACGTTTCTTTATGTCTTGGGCAACGGTTTGGAGAACAAAAATGCGAGACGAAGCGGTAAAAACTCTCGTAAAAACAGACCCACATTCACCAGGAATGTACCGCGCTTATGTTCCTCTACAAAATGTTGACGCTTTTTATAAAGCTTTCGATATCAAGGCAGGTGACGGAATGTATATTGCTTCTGAAAAACGTGTGAAAATCTGGTAATAGACAATTTAAGTATAAAAAAACCCATTTGCTTTTAGGACAAATGGGTTTTTTTGTTGCATTATTTTATCAAATAGTCCTGCATAAATCGAATCACAGCCAGACGTTGAAAATCTACATTAGCTTTTTTCCTAAAACCGTGACCTTCGTCTTTTGCCTCCAGATACCAAACGACATTACCGTTTGCTTTTAACTTATCTCGCATTTGAGTAGCCTCGGTTACGGGAACTCTTGGGTCATTCGTCCCTTGAATTATAAACATTGGTTTTTTGATTTTATCAATATTGTTCAATGGCGCCATTTTTTCGAAAAAGGCTGCCATTTCTGGGATTCTTTCATCGCCATATTCCACTCGTCGCAAATCTCTACGGTATTCTTCAGTGTTTTTCAAAAAGGTATTGAAGTTCGATATTCCAACAATATCTACAGAACATTTGATTCTATCAGCGTAATGAAAAGCCGTTGCCAATGTCATATAACCACCATAACTTCCGCCCATTATCATAATTCTGTCTTTGTCCAATTCAGGCTGTCGGGCAATCCAATCTAATAAGGCTCCAATGTCTTTTACGGAATCCTCTCTTAAAAAACCATTGTCTTTTGCAATAAATGTTTTGCCAAAACCTGAAGAGCCACGAACATTTGGATAAATTAGTGCAACACCCATTTCGTTGCTGTAATAGTTGCTGGAACCCAAGAACGAAGCCATAGATTGCCCTTCTGGACCACCGTGAATATTGATTAAAACGGGTCTTTTTCCGGTGAATTTTGCAGCAGCAGGATAATAAAACCCTGAAATTTTTAGATTATCAAAACTTTTCCATTCGATGAATTTTGGCAATGCCATATCCGATTGTTGCATTTCGCCCAATTCGCTTTCAGTCCAGCGTTCGATTAC
>CALPPA020000064.1 GCA_943325355.2 Klebsiella pneumoniae
CAAGGTAGTAAATTCAATTTGGTTGTAAATAATGAAGGAACTGATTTTGATACAGAAAACACTTTCAAGTTAGCTTATATGAACATCCCTGTTATGTTTAAATATTATGTTGCTGAAAAATTTAGTTTGGAAGCTGGACCACAAATTGGTTTTTTGGTAGATTCTAAATTAGAAGTTAATGTTTTGGGACAATCTGTTTCACAAGACGCAAAAGATCTTTTTGAATCAGTTGATTTCGGATTCAATCTTGGAGCTGGATATGATATTACAAAGAAATTTTCAGCAGGGGTTCGTTATAATTTTGGTTTAACTAATGTTATGAAAACAGAATCTGGAGATAATTCTAAAATTAAAAACAGTGTATTTTCACTTTCTGTGGGTTATAAATTTAAATAATTTTAGAATTCAAATATTTTAAACCACGTAATTCGCGTGGTTTTTTTATGTCCAAAAATAGCTTTCCTTTGTATTATGAATTGGAAAACAGATATAAAAAGTTATCAATCTTATTTGAGAATAGAAAGAGGTTTGTCGAAAAATACCATCGACAATTATTCTTTTGATATAGAACGATTGTTTCTTTTTTTGGAGGAAAATAATATCTCAGTTTCACCAATAAAAATAAGTGAAGAAACGATTCAGCAATTTATTTATAGTGTTTCAAAAGAAGTAAATCCTCGTTCGCAAGCCAGAATAATTTCGGGTTTAAAAAGTTTTTTTAGCTATTTAATCTTTGAAGATTATCGTTCTGACAACCCAATGGAATTAATTGAAACTCCAAAAACAGGACGAAAACTTCCAGATACTTTATCTATTGACGAAATTGACGCATTAATCTCTGCTATCGATTTAAGTTCCAATGAAGGCGAAAGAAATAGAGCTATGCTGGAAACTCTTTATGGTTGCGGACTTCGTGTTTCGGAATTGGTTTCTTTGAAAATTTCAGATTTATTTTTTGACGAAGGGTTTATTAAAATCACTGGTAAAGGAAATAAGCAACGATTTGTGCCTATTGGAAATTTGACTCAAAAATACATCCAAATTTATAGGGATTACAAAAGAACAGATTTGAAAATAAAGAAAGGTCAAGAAGATACTTTGTTTTTGAACAGAAGAGGGAATCAGTTAACAAGAGCAATGATTTTCACTATAATCAAAGATTTGGCGGCTAGAATTGAACTAAACAAAAACATCAGTCCGCATACTTTGCGCCATTCGTTTGCCACGCATCTTCTGGAGAATGGTGCCGATTTGCGTTCGATACAGTTAATGCTAGGACACGAATCAATTACAACTACTGAAATATATGTGCATCTAGATAGACGATTTTTAACAGAAGTAATTAATAATTTTCATCCGAGAAGATAGTCGTTTAATTCAAATAAAAAAATCCCAAACCCCAACTAAAAATTATTGGAATTTGGAATTTAAAAAATTTGAATATTTTAAGACTATTTCGCGATATTAACCGCTCTAGTTTCTCTAATTACAGTAACTTTTACTTGGCCTGGATAAGTCATTTCTGTTTGAATTTTTTGTGAAATTTCGAAAGATAATGTTGCAGCGTTATCATCAGATACTTTTTCGCTTTCTACAATTACTCGAAGTTCTCTACCAGCTTGAATAGCATAGGCATTTTTTACGCCATTGAATCCATAAGCAACTTCTTCTAAATCTTTTAAACGTTGTATGTAAGAATCTAAAACTTGTCTTCTTGCGCCTGGTCTTGCACCTGAAATAGCATCGCAAACTTGAATAATTGGTGATAACAAAGATTTCATTTCTATTTCATCGTGGTGAGCTCCAATCGCGTTGCAAACTTCTTCTTTTTCGCCGTATTTCTCAGCCCATTGCATTCCCAATAAAGCGTGAGGTAAATCACTTTCGGCATCTGGAACCTTACCAATATCGTGAAGTAAACCAGCTCTTTTGGCTAATTTTACATTCAATCCTAATTCAGCAGCCATAATTCCACAAAGTTTGGAAACCTCACGGGAGTGTTGCAATAAATTTTGTCCATAAGACGAACGGTATTTCATTCTACCCACTACTTTTATCAACTCAGGATGCAGTCCGTGAATGCCTAAATCGATTACGGTACGTTTACCCACTTCTATAATTTCGTCATCAATTTGTTTGGTGGTTTTAGCAACCACTTCTTCGATACGAGCGGGGTGAATACGTCCATCAGTTACTAATTTATGCAAAGCTAAACGTGCTATCTCTCTACGAACTGGATCAAAGCAAGAAAGAATTATCGCTTCTGGCGTGTCATCAACAATAATTTCTACACCTGTAGCAGCTTCAATCGCTCTAATGTTTCGGCCTTCACGACCAATGATTCTTCCCTTTACATCATCAGATTCAATATTGAAAACCGACACGCAGTTTTCTACTGCTTCTTCCGTTCCTACTCTTTGAATGGTGTTGATAATGATTTTCTTGGCTTCTTGTTGAGCGGTCAGTTTTGCCTCTTCAATAGTGTCTTGAATTTGTGACATTGCTTGGGTTTTGGCTTCAGCTTTCAATCCTTCAATTAATTGATTTTTCGCTTCTTCTGTAGAAAGACCCGAGATCACTTCTAGTTGTTGAAGGTGACTTTTGTGTAATCTTTCAACTTCTACTTGTTTCTTGTCTAAGACTTCAATTTTGGAATTATATTCCAAAGTTTTTGTTTCAAAATCGTCATTAACTTTTTTAGCTTTTGACAATTCATTTGAAATCTGGGATTCTTTGTCGCGAATTCTTTTTTCGACTTCAGCCATTTTTTGATCGCGAGAAAGGATTACTTGCTCGTGTTCTGATTTCAATTCGATAAATTTTTCCTTTGCTTGCAGGATTTTATCTTTTTTGATGTTCTCAGCTTCAAGGTTAGCGTCTTTTAAAATAGAGGAGGCTTCTTTCTTTGCGCTTTTAATCAAATTTGAAATGTTGCTTTTCTCTATCGTTTTGGCTATGCCAAAACCTCCTGCAATGCCTCCAATTCCCGAAATAATTATTGTTAAAATGTCCATATTTATTAAAAATTTATATATAAAAAAAGCCTACATTAGATTGCTTGAATAAACTCGGAAATACAAGTTTTGAGCTAACTCGTTGTTCAAGCTTCCAAACTGAATTGGCTTGCTATAGTAACGATGATTTGCTCATTCTAAATTGTTAGTGTTGAGTTTACCAAATATGAACTAATGTAGGCAGTAACTTAGTTTCTGTAAAGAACGTGTTTAATCTTTGAGATATTGATCTAAAAGTGCATTGATTTTTTTAATTCTTTCAATGGTTTCATCGCCATTTATGGCATTATCAATTTGTTTTTGTTCTGTTTGTGAGGCAAATTGCAAAGCACACATTGCTAGTACATCTTGCTTGTCTCGAACGGCATAATTTTCTTCAAATTGCTTAATCATTGTATCAATTTTTTTAGAAGCACTTCTAAGTCCTTCTTCTTGAGAGAGTTCCACTGTTAATGGATAGACTCTGTCCGCAATCGATATCTTAATTTTTAGCTTTTCGTCCATATCTTTTACTAATCTGATAGCTGTGCTATACAGTAATCAATTTCACGAATTAATGAATTTATTTTAAGCTTTGTCTCTCTTTTATTCTCTTCACTGCCTTGTAAGGCGCTGGCAATTTTAAGTGTTTCATACTGCGATTTTAATGCGTCAATCTCAAGAGAGTGTGTTTGTATGATAGTTTCAGATTTTGTTAATTCAATTTTCAAATCTTGAGATTTTTTCTCTAAACTATTTATTTTAATAAAAAGTTTTTCAATTTTATTTTCAAGAGTATCAATTATTTCTGTAATTACACTCATAATATATCCTACGTATTACTTAATTTTACAAAGTTAGTATTCCTTTTTATTAATGCAATATTTTATCGAGTTTTTTATTTTAAAAAAAGTAACCTGCTGTTTGTTTGTTTATTAAGTTTGTTGTTTTTTTTGATTTTACTTGGCACTTTTTTTTATCTTAGCAAAAATGTATTCAATGAGATTTTACCTATTTTTTATTCTTTTTTGCTGTTCACTTCTTGGACAAGTCAATTATCCAAAGGATTATTTTAGGTCGCCACTTGATATACCTATCCAATTATCTGGAAATTTTGGAGAATTGAGACCCAATCATTTTCACGCTGGTTTTGATTTAAAAACGTTACAAAAAGAAGGATTACCCGTTTATGCAGTGGCTGATGGTTATGTTTCAAGAATCAAAATTTCAACATTCGGTAATGGTAAAACAATTTATATTACCCACGCTAATGGATTTACTTCAGTTTACGGTCATTTGCAAAGAGCTGCGGATTCTATAGAAAATTTTATTAAAAAAACACATTATGAGGAACAATCATTTGAAATTGAAATGTTTCTCAAGCCAGGACAAATGTTTGTTATGAAAGGACAAGTTATTGCTCTTTCCGGAAATTCGGGAGCTTCCGAAGGCCCGCATTTGCATTTTGAATTTCGGGATAATGTAACTGAAAATATTATAAATCCAATGCTTTTTGGGTTTGATAAATTTTTGAAAGACACTAAAAAACCTATTATTTTCAATGTTTATGCATATCCATTGGAGGATGAAACTTTAGTAAATCAATCTAAAAGACCATTATTGCTTAACCTTATTTTGCAAAAAGACGGAACCTATTTAGCAGACAAAGTTATTGCAAATGGAAAAATTGGTTTTGGTATCAATGCTTTCGATTATGACGATGTTTCATACAATAAAAATGGTGTTTATAAAGTGCAAACATATTACAACGGAAAACCTAATTTTGGATATCAATTTGACACTTATTCCTTTGACGAAATGCGATATATTAATGCATTTATTGATTATACTAGATATAAACAAACCCAGCAAAGAGTTCAAAAATTATTTATGAAAAACCCTTTTAATTTGAGTATTATCAAAACCGATGCGACAAATGGGGTTGTAACTGTCGTTCCTAATTTAACTTCTATTTTCCGTGTTGAAGTTTCTGATTTTTATGGGAATCAAACTTCGGTTACGATTCCTATTGGGTATGAAGTATTGCCTACAATCATTCAAAAAGAACCTATTTCGAAATATTTTGTTAAAGCTAAAAACGAAAGTAATTTTTCTAAAGATAATATTTCAGTTTTTTTTCCTGCTGAAACCTTCTATGAGGATTTCAATCTTAATTTTGAAGTGATAAATGACACTTTATTTCTTCACAACGATACAGTTCCTGCACATTCAAATTTCTCTATTGAAATTGATGATCATAAATTTCCTGAATCTCAAAGAGACAAATTATTTATAGCATCAATTAATGGTAAAAAGATGGGTTACAATTATACCTCTAGAAAAGAAAATGTTTTTACTGCCAAAGTCAAAATTTTAGGGAAATATGCGTTGGTTTTGGATACTATCCCGCCAAAAATATCCATTGCAAAACCCATAGAAGGAAAATGGTTAAGTGAATTAAAATCGATTCAATTTACGATAAGTGATGGACAATCAGGTATAAAATCATATAATGGATATTTGAATGGCAAATGGATATTATTTGAGTACGATAACAAAACCAAGAAAATCATCCATAATTTTAGTGATGGTATTGTTGCAGAAGGTGCAAATGAATTAAAAATAAATGTTATGGATAATATGGGGAATTCTACTATCTTTGAAACTCATTTTTTCAGAAGTCAAAAAAAATAAAAATTAAATTCCTTGAGAGTAAATAAAATAATACTTGTTTTCTTTTTTTTCTGTTTTGTGTCTGTCTCTTTTGCTCAATCTGCTAAGATTAAGGGAGTAATTCTAGACAAAAACAATGAACCCGTTGATAACGTAAATGTTTCCACTTCTGGAATAAGTACAAAATCAAATGTGAATGGTTTTTATAGTTTAGAAGTTCCTGCTAATCAAAAATTAATAGTAGTCTTTTCGCATATTTCCTTAAAAAAAGTAACCGTTTCAGTTAGCTTAAAACCTAATGAAGACTACGAGTTCGACTTGGTTATGAATAACCAAGATGAGCAAATGGGGGAAGTTGTAATTACGGTTAATAACAAGAAACGTGTTCAAGGAATCACGACTATTGAACCAGAATTGATTAGGAAAATTCCTGGTGCCAATGCTGGTGTCGAAAATATTTTGAAATCTTTGCCAGGAGTAAATTCTAATAATGAATTAAGTACGCAATATGCTGTTCGTGGCGGAAACTATGACGAAAATTTAGTTTATGTAAACGAAATCGAAGTGTATCGTCCGTTTTTGATTCGCTCCGGCCAGCAAGAGGGATTGAGTTTTACCAATACTGATATGGTTCAAAATGTCGATTTTTCGGCGGGAGGTTTTCAGTCTAAATTCGGAGATAAATTATCTTCAGTTTTAGATATAACCTACCGTAAACCAACGAAATTCGGAGCCGTTGCCGAAGCCAGTTTTCTTGGTGCAAGCCTTGCCGTTGATGCAGTTTCTAAAAATGGGAAATGGGCGCAAGTAACAGGAATTCGCTACAGGAATAATTCACTTTTAGTAGATAGTCAAGAAACACAAACCAATTTTACACCAATATTTGTCGATTTACAAACGAACGTGAATTTCAAGCCCTCGGACAAATGGGACTGGAGTTTTCTGGGAAATATATCTTCCAATGATTATCAATACCAACCCTTGACACGTCAGACCAATTTTGGAACTATTAGTGATCCATTGGCTTTGTTGATTTATTATGAAGGACAGGAAAAAGATAAATACACCACAGTTTTTGGAGCGGTAAAATCTACTTTTAATGCTTCTAAAAATGCTACTTATAAACTAATTGTTTCTGCATATCATACTCAGGAACAAGAGTATTTTGATATTTTGGCACAATATCGTTTGGGAGAAGTAGATTCTAATTTTGGTTCTGAAAATTTTGGTGATGTAGCTTTTACAAGAGGTATTGGCTCACAACTCAATCACGCTCGAAATGATTTGGATGCATTAATTATAAATACCGAGTTAAAAGGAATTCATAGTTTTAAAAAGAATCAGTTAGAATGGGGAGCAAAATTCACTCGTGAGTCCATTCGGGATCGAGTAATTGAATGGGAAGTTATTGATTCTGCAGGGTTTTCTTTAAATCCACCTGATATTTTACCCAAAAATGATCAACCGTACAATCCTTATACTGGGCCTCTTGTTCCATATCAAAATGTGAGAGCGACCAATTTTGTTGATATCAATCGATTTTCTGGTTATGTGCAATGGAGTAGAAAAGGATATATTGGGAGTAACGAAATATGGATGAATGCTGGCGTTCGTTCACAAAACTGGACTGTTTCTGGCGATAATATTATAAGTTCAACACAAATATCTTTTAGTCCAAGAGCGCAATTTTCGTTTAAACCCAATTGGAACAAGGATATGTTTTTTAGGCTTTCAGGAGGATTATATCATCAGCCGCCTTCGTATCGAGAGTTGCGGGATGCCAATGGAGTAGTGCAACCTGATGTCAAGGCACAACAATCTGTACATTTTGTTTTGAGTAATGATTATAGTTTCAAAATGTGGAATCGCCCGTTTAAAATGGTTTCCGAAGTGTATTATAAAACCATATCCGATGTAAATCCATATACTTTGGATAATGTCCGAATCCGATATGTTGCCGATAATAATGCCAAAGCGTATGCTCAAGGATTTGATTTTAGATTAAACGGCGAATTTGTTCCCGGAACGGAATCGTGGTTTAGTTTTGGATATCTAAAAACCGAAGAAAATAGCGATAACAAAGGGTTTATTTCTAGACCAACAGATCAAAGATTGAAATTTGCACTTTTGTTTCAAGATTATATGCCAAGGATTCCAAGTCTAAAATTATATTTAAATCTAGTCTATAACACAGGATTGCCAGGAGGTTCGCCATCGTATGCAGATCCTTATTTGTACCAAAGTAGATTAAATGATTATCGTCGTGCTGATGTAGGTTTTTCCAAAGTTTTAATTGATGAACAAAACCCATCATCTAAAAGATGGCTACAACCTTTCAAAGAATTGGCTATTGGATTAGAAATTTTTAACCTTTTCGACAATCAAAATGCAATTACCAATACTTGGGTTCGCGATGTGTATTCTAAAAATCAATATGCGATTCCAAATTATATGACTACACGAGTTTTTAATGTGAAGGTCAATATGAGGTTTTGATCTTATATCAAAATATCACTCTCCAAATCCGATTTTTCTATCGTAAAGTCGAATCCTAATTTTGACACTAATTCGATAACGAGGTTTTTATACCAGTTTTCTGATTTGGGATGAATGTAGATTTTTTCGATTAATTGGTTGATGTCTACATTTATTTTTAGACCATCGTTCAATTTGATGTTGCTTTGAGTAACATCTGAAATAATGCGAACTTCTCTTTCGTACTGAAAACTTTTTCGCTTGAACAAAAAAGGGAAAAACATATCGTCAAATGGAATGTATTCTTTCTTGTAATCAATGTAGTTGACTTCGCCGATGTATTGTTTGTATTTTTTTTCGGGAATAACGGCGTTTTGTAATCTTCCAATCGTAGATTGAATCGCCAAACCTTCACTGTTTTGAGTGAAAATTTGCCACATTGCGAACGATTCATATTCATTGATGTGCCAACTGCTGACCGCTACTTTTTCGCGATGTGATTTGTAATAATCTAAAAACTCTGGATTATTGAC
>CALPPA020000065.1 GCA_943325355.2 Klebsiella pneumoniae
ATTATTAAACCCATCGTTGTTAATCAATGGCAAGAAGTGACTTTTAATTTTGCCAATGATCCATATATAAATCTAGATCCAGCTTCTCTTCCGCCCATTAACAGAACTGATTTTAATAGAGTTCTCTTGCAAATTAATGGCGAAAACAACAATAGTAAAGTGTTGGCTT
Organism: Klebsiella pneumoniae; assembly: GCA_943325355.2. Lineage (GTDB taxonomy): Bacteria > Bacteroidota > Bacteroidia > Flavobacteriales > Flavobacteriaceae > Flavobacterium. The sequence continues at coordinate 170 of CALPPA020000065.1, forward strand.
ATATTGATGATTTTTATTATTTAGGAGCTGCTTTGCCTCCTCCCGTAGTATTTGACCAATTGGTTTGGAATGATGAGTTTGATGTTAATGGAGCTGTTGATGGTACAAAATGGTTTCACCAAACACAGCTTCCTTCTGGCGGAAGTTGGTTTAACGGAGAAATTCAACATTATACCAACAGAGTTGATAATTCAGTAGTTACTAATGGTTTTTTAAATATCATTGCCAAAAAAGAGACGTATCAAAACCAAGGAGTAACTAAATCGTATACTTCAGCCCGATTAAATTCGAAATTTGCTTTTAAATATGGACGAGTAGAAGTAAGAGCAAAACTTCCTTCAGGAGTCGGAACTTGGCCAGCAATCTGGACACTTGGAAAAAATATTACTGAGACGGGAGCGTATTGGAATTTGCAAGGATTTGGAACAACGAGTTGGCCTGCTTGTGGCGAGATTGATATTATGGAACATTGGGGTAACAATCAAAATTATGTTCAAAGTGCGATGCATACTCCCTCAAGTTTTGGAGGGACAGTGAATGTAGGAGGGCAAACCATTGCAACAGCTTCAAGCGCATTTCACATCTATTCGTTAGATTGGTTTGTAGACAAAATGGTTTTTAGTGTAGATGGCAAGGTTCATTATATCTATCAGCCGGCGACTTTAAATGCAAATACTTGGCCATTTGATAAAGAACAATACTTGCTTTTGAATGTTGCAATTCAATCAAGCATATTTTCTGGTTTTACTCAAGGCGCTATGGAAATTGATTATGTGCGTGTTTATAAAGAAAAGACATTGTCCACAAATGAAAATGTATCGATAAAAGAATCCATTCGTTTTAGTCCAAATCCAGTAAAAGATCTTTTGACTGTGAATATCCCTGAAAATTTTTCAGGTTCCAAAATTGCTATTTTTTCATTACTAGGGCAAAAAATCGCCACTTTTAATTCAAAAGACACGACATTAACTATTGATACATCAAGATATAAATCCGGAATTTACATAATGCAAATTTTGAATAACAATGAAAATGTGTGTTTTAAAATTATAAAAGAATAATTAAATATTAATTGATAATAAAAGGGTAGTTCAGCAATAAATAGGAGTTGTTACTCCAACTCTTTCTTTAAAATTACTTTATTCCACAATACTTCACCCTCCTTGTCAAATAAGGACAATTTCATTTGGCGGTTTGCTGCATTTCCAGAAAATAAAATTGTACCAAAATTATTCACTGTAAATAAACTTCCTTCCACTTGATTCGTGTTCTTATCCTGTTTATAAGATTCGGCAATGCCAGAAGTTAAAGGAGAAACGGTCCAGTCGTAAAGTGGATAGGTTCCGTTTCTTTCTAATTTTGACAGTTCAGTAAAATGCCTGTCACCCGATAAAAACAGCACTCCTTTTATTTTATTGGCTTCAATTTCTTTCAATAATTTTTCTTTTTCTTCAGGATAAGTTGCATAATTTTCGAATCGTGCTGCAGTTGTGATTACTTGACCGCCAATATAGATAATTTTAAAAGAGGCATTTGAACTAGAAAGAGCGTCTATTAACCATTCAAATTGTTCGTTGCCCAGGATTGTCCTTTCACCTGTTTTTCTATCGTTTGGAGATTTAAAAAAACGGTTGTCAAGCAAGAAAAATTGAGCGTCACCCCAGTTAAAAGTAGAATAATTACCCTCGTTTTGTTCTGGGTTCATTCCATAGCTTTTGTTTGCCCAAAAATTTTTGAACGCTTCTAAAGTTAGATTTTTGTTGTAAAAACTCCTGTCACTATCGTTTGGTCCAAAATCGTGATCATCCCAAATAGCAAAATTTTGTGTTTTTGCCAGCAAGGGCTGCATTTCTTTTATAGAGCGAGTATGTGTGTAGCGATGCAAGATTCCGGTTTTACTATCCCAATCGGCTTCACGTAAATAGATGTTATCACCTCCCCAAATCATAATATCAGGATTTTTTGTATTTATGGATTCAAAAATGGGGTAGCCGCTTCCGTATCCTTTTCCAGGTCGGTCTAGTTCGGGTTCGTTTATATAATTACAACTACCAATGGCTACTGTAAAATCAGGTGCGTCTTCTCGCCATTGCCATAATTTTTTGGAAGAAAATGAAGTTTCATAAGGCAAAACAACTTTTATATTATTTATAAAAACGTTGTATTTGTATTTTTTTCCGGGTACAAGTTTGTCTACTATAATATGATAGGTAAAACCATTCTCTTTAGAAGAATTGTAAGTATCTGAACTAAATACTTTTGTTGGATTGTCTATTGCAAAATATTCGATTTTTACAGAAGCATTTTCTTTGGCTTGAAGCCAAATAACAGCCTCTTTCATTTCACAGTAACCCACCATAGGGCCAGATTGCAAAAGATTGTTTTGGGAGAATCCAAGAGAAAAGGACAAAAGCAGCACTATTTGTAAAACATTTTTCATTTTAAAAATCACTTTAATTAATTAATTTACAAACAAAACACATTTCATTAGAAATTAAGTTATGTAGGTGTTATTTTAATTCAATTAGGTTGCATTGTTTTAAAAATACGCTCTAACAAATGGCACAAAAGGTTCAGTATCATAACGGTCGTTTTGCAATACATTAAAACCTATGCCAATGGTTACGTTTCCTGTTCTATAACCAGCGCCAAGAATTAAACTAGTATCCCAATAATCTTCGGAATAATTCGAAAAACCCTCTTCTTGATAATTTACTCGAGATTGATTTAAACCTACTGAAAGCTGAATTTCAGGAATAGGATTTACTAAAACTATTGTGCTTATGCCATAAACAAACGAAGAATAGAAATTTTTTGAAGCAACATAATTCAAATTTATACCCGCTCCAAGAGCAACTATGGGATTAAAATTATAAATGGCGCTTGGCGCCAATAAAATATCAGTATAACCCGAAGAAAAACCTAGCCCGATACCACCACCGAATTGCACATTGCTCCAAAAAGTATTCGGTTGTTTAGGAGTATATTTAGGTCCTTGTGCAAAAATATCATTAACAAACAATAAGGTTAACAAAACCAAAATTGGTTTTAGAACAATTTTCAAGCTACTCTTTTGCATAAGCATTGCTGTTTTTAACTAAATTTGGCATAAATGTATCTAAAAAAAAGTATATACTTATTGTATTATTGTATTTTTGCCGAACATTTTTAACAAAAAGTAGATTTTATACAATTATGGATAGGTTTTCATTCTTAAATGCAGCACACACCGAGTTTTTTGCACAATTATACGATCAATATTTAGAAAATCCAGATAGCGTAGAGCCAAGTTGGAGAGGTTTTTTTCAAGGTTTCGACTTTGGAATGGCAACTTATAACGGAGAAAATCCAGTGGTTCAAGCTCAAGAGGGGGCTTCTGGCACTGTTGATACTAGTTTAATTTCAGAAAAATTGCTGAAAGAGTTTAACGTCATCAAATTAATTGATGCTTATAGAACTCGGGGACATTTATTTACTCGAACAAACCCAGTTCACAAAAGAAGAACCTACAGTCCAACATTGGATATTGAAAATTTTGGACTTTCGAAAGCGGATTTATCAACCGTCTTTGATGCGGCTAAAGTCATCAAAATTGCGCCGTGTAGTTTGGCGGATATTCTAGGACATTTGGATAAAATTTACTGTCAATCCATAGGGGTTGAATATATGTATATCCGAAATCCAAATGATATTCAGTGGATTCAAAATAAAATTGGACATAATGATAACCAGCCTAATTTTTCTCCAGACGAAAAAAGAGCAATACTGGACAAATTAAACCAAGCAGTTTCATTTGAGAATTTCTTGCACACAAAATATGTGGGTCAAAAACGGTTTTCTCTTGAAGGAGGAGAATCTATTATTCCGGCAATTGATGCATTGATTGAAATGGCTGCCGAAAAAGGGGTAGAACAATTCGTAATGGGAATGGCACACCGTGGTCGTTTGAATGTATTAGCGAATATTTTCGGAAAATCTACCCAAGATATATTTAGCGAATTTGATGGCAAAGATTACAACGATCAAGAATATTTTGATGGAGATGTAAAATACCATTTAGGACTTACTGCTCAAAAAACAACAAAAACAGGTAAAACAATAAATATCAATTTGGCTCCAAATCCTTCGCATCTTGAAACCGTTGGGGCAGTTATAGAAGGAATTACAAGAGCCAAACAAGACAAGTATTTTCCGGATGACTTTTCAAAAGTTTTGCCCATCGCCGTTCACGGGGATGCTGCCATCGCTGGTCAAGGATTGTTGTATGAAATCATACAAATGTCGCAATTGGATGGATACAAAACGGGAGGAACAATTCATATTGTAATTAACAATCAAGTTGGTTTCACCACAAATTATCTTGACGCTCGTTCCTCGACTTACTGTACCGATGTTGCCAAAGTAACGCTTTCGCCGGTATTGCACGTTAATGCAGACGATGCTGAAGCAGTTGTACATGTAATGTCATTTGCTTTAGATTTTAGAATGTATTTTGGTCGTGACGTATTTGTAGATTTATTGGGCTATAGAAAATATGGACATAACGAAGGAGATGAACCTCGTTTTACCCAACCTATATTATATAAAATTATTGCAAAACATAAAAACCCAAGAGACATTTATGCCGAGAAATTATTGGCTGAAGGAATAATTGATGTAAATTATGTAAAAGGATTGGAAGTAATTTATAAATCAGGCCTCGAAGTAAACCTCGAAGAATCCCGTAAAAAAGAATTGACAATTATTACGCCATTTATGCAAAATGAATGGCAGGGTTTTGCAAAAGCAGGAATTACACAAATGCTTAAAAATGTTGATACGTCTTATCCAAAAGAAGGACTTACGGCTGTAGCCAATGCTATTTGTAATTTACCATCAGACAAAAAATTCATCAGTAAAATCCAAAAATTAATAAACGATAGAAAAACTATGTTTTTCGAAACCAATAAGTTAGATTGGGCTATGGCCGAACATCTGGCTTATGGATCCTTATTGCAAGAAGGCTATGACGTTCGAATTTCGGGACAAGACGTTGAGCGAGGAACTTTTTCGCATCGTCATGCTGTTGTAAAAGTTGAAGATTCAGAAGAAGAAGTGATTTTAATTAATAATTTGGAAGGCAAAAAAGGAAAATTCAACATCTATAATTCCCTATTATCAGAATATGGCGTTTTAGGTTTTGATTACGGTTATGCCTTGGCAAACCCAAAATCATTGACCATCTGGGAAGCACAATTTGGAGATTTCAGCAATGGAGCTCAAATTATGATTGACCAATATATTTCGTGTGGAGAGGACAAATGGAACAATCAAAACGGAATAGTTTTGTTGTTGCCTCACGGTTACGAAGGACAAGGTGCAGAACATTCTTCAGGAAGAATGGAGCGTTTCTTGCAACTTTGTGCCAGACAAAATATGTATGTAGCCGATTGTTCAACCCCAGCAAACTTCTTTCACTTGTTGAGACGACAAATGAAAACTAATTTCCGAAAACCGCTAGTAGTCTTTACTCCAAAAAGTTTGCTTCGTGATCCAAGAGTAGTTTCGAGCATCGAAGAATTAGAAAAAGGTTCTTTCCAAGAAACTTTCGACGATGAAACCGTGAACAAAGCAGATGTTAAAACCTTAGTTTTCTGCACTGGGAAATTCTATTATGACATTACTGCCGAAAGAGAAATTAATGGAAGAAAAGACGTTGCAGTGGTGAGAATAGAGCAACTATTTCCTTTGCCAATTGAACAACTAAAAGTAATTATTTCCAATTATCCAAACGTTGATGATTATGTTTGGGCACAAGAGGAACCAAAAAATATGGGAGCTTATAGCTATATGTTGATGAATTTTGATTTAGTAAAATGGAGATTAGCATCGCTAAGAGCATCGTCTGCATCTGCATCAGGAAGTTACACAAGATCAAAAAATCGCCATGCAAAAGCGATTAAAATAGTTTTTGACAAAAATTTTGTTAGATAAAAAATAGTTTAAAGTTTAAGGGTTAAAGTTTCTGTTATAGAACTTTAAACTTTAAACAATTCAACCCTTTAATAAAAAATTATGATTTTAGAAATGAAAGTCCCTTCACCAGGGGAATCTATCAAGGAAGTAGAAATTGCAACGTGGCTAGTAAAAAACGGCGATTATGTAGAGAAAGACCAAGCTATTGCTGAGGTTGATTCAGATAAAGCAACATTAGAATTACCGGCAGAAGCTAGTGGAATAATTACCCTAAAAGCAGAAGAAGGCGATGCGGTTGCCGTTGGAGCAATTGTTTGCTTAATTGATACTGAAGGGAAAAAACAATCGGGTTCTTCCGAAACTTTGGAAACAGTTGCTGAAGCAAAAAAGGAAGAAGCAAAACCTGTTGAAACTAAGAAAGAAGAAGTAAAAGTAGCGGCTCCGGTTGCTCCAACTTCTTATGCATCAGGAACACCTTCTCCAGCTGCTAGAAAAATATTGGACGAAAAAAACATTCAACCTTCTGACATCATTGGAACAGGAAAAGACGGAAGAATTACTAAAGATGACGCAGTAAACGCAACGCCATCAATGGGAACGCCAACAGGTGGAAGCCGTGGTTCTGAGCGAACAAAACTATCAATGTTGCGACGTAAAGTTGCCGAAAGATTAGTTGCCGCCAAAAACGATACCGCTATGTTGACTACTTTTAATGAAGTAAACATGACGCCAATCAACACCTTGCGAAATGAGTATAAAGACACTTTCAAAGCCAAACACGGTGGTCTTGGTTTAGGATATATGTCCTTTTTTACAAAAGCAGTGACAAGAGCATTGCAACTATATCCGGACGTGAACTCTATGATGGATGGCGATTATAAAATTGATTTTGATTTCTGCGATATCTCTATTGCAGTTTCTGGACCAAAAGGATTAATGGTTCCAGTGGTTCGTAATGCAGAGAATTTAACTTTTAGAGGCATTGAAGCCGATATTAAAAGACTAGCTATAAAAGCACGTGATGGACAAATAACCGTTGACGATATGACTGGCGGAACATTCACTATTACAAACGGGGGTGTTTTTGGAAGTATGCTGAGTACGCCAATTATCAATCCGCCACAATCAGGAATTCTAGGAATGCACAACATCATTGAGCGCCCAATTGCTTTAAACGGTAAGGTGGAAATTCACCCAATGATGTACGTTGCACTTTCGTATGATCATCGAATTATTGATGGTCGTGAATCTGTTGGCTTTTTGGTTGCCGTGAAAGAGGCATTAGAAAATCCATTGGAATTGCTTTGTGACAACAATCCCAAAAAAGCTTTCGAGTTGTAATAAGCAACTTTTTTAATATAAAATCCCAACTCGTTTTCAATAATGAGTTGGGATTTTTTATTCGTGATTATTATTTTTAACTTTTTTATTTTATAAAAAACTTACACTTTTAAAAAATTTAAAAAATTAATTTTTTAAAAGCTGGATAAGGAAAATAAAATCCTTTTATGACCATAAGGCTTGTAATTATTGACTTTATCAATATTTTGTATAGTTTTTGTATGGTTTTTTTTTTGTATTTTAGTTGAGGTTTTCTATCATTAAATTATTACATTTGTTTTTTATTAATCTAAAAATTAAATATTATGAAAAAAATTACGCTTTTAATTGCACTAATGATAACTTCATTAGGTTTTTCTCAAACACCCGTAGGGACATGGAAATTTACTCCTGCAGCAGGGGCATTCCAAGTAGGTCCTTCACAAGGAAGTAATGGATATTATCAAAACACTGCTGGTGATGTTAATAATAGAGCTTGTCAATTTGACGATGAGTTTGTTTTTAATGCTGATGGAACATTCCAAAATGTGTTACAAGGTGCAACTTGGATTGAACCTTGGCAAGGTCAACCAGAAGGTTGTGCTGCTCCAATAGCGCCTCATGACGGTACGGTTGCTGCTACTTATGTTTATTCTGCTGCTAATAACACCATTACACTTAATGGTAAGGGTGCGTATTTAGGACTTAACAAAGCATACAATGGTGGAGAACTTACTAATCCTGCCAATGCGCCAACTACTATAACGTATATAGTAACTACACTTACTGCAACTAATATGACATTAGATATTCTTGTTGGCCCAGCAGTTGGTGGAGCTTGGTGGCGTTTTAATTTTACTAAAAAACAATTAGGAACGCCTACAATAGGTGCTTTATCTTTGCCAGCTGGTCCAATAACCGTAGGTGATGCTCCATTTGATTTAACAGATCCAACAAGTGATAGCCCAGGTGCTTTTAGCTATACAAGCAGCAATCCAGCAGTTGCAACAATAACAGGTGCTACAGTTTTTATTGTTGGTTCAGGAACTACTACAATTACAGCTACTCAAGCAGCAGCAGCTCCTTTTGTAGGAGGATCAGTTAATAATGATTTATATGTTTATGCAACACCTCCAGCAACATCTGCTCCAACGCCGCCGGCTAGAAATGCAGCTGATGTAATATCAATTTTTAGTGATG
>CALPPA020000066.1 GCA_943325355.2 Klebsiella pneumoniae
CACTACTCAAACATGCAAGGGAACAAAAAGGATTAAAAACTAGAGAAGTGGCTCAACTTTTAGGAATCGATCAAGCTTTAATAAGTAAATTCGAAAATGGTTCTAGAAAACCTACTAAAGATCAAGTTATTAAATTAGCGTCTTTATTAGGAATAGATTTTGAAACATTGATGATTGCTTGGCTAAAAGAAAAAATTATTTTTGAAATAGGCCAAGATGAATTTGCACTAAAAGCAATGAATATGGTTCGTGAGGAGTTAGAAAACAGTTATGTCGCAATAAAAAAAACGCTGCCTAAAAACTTATTATCTATTCTTGGAGAAATAGACACTTTGAAAGCTAAGCTAGATAAATTTTGCCAATTTGACAGCTATCGAATTGCTCAAGCTTTAGAGCTGGAATATACATTTGAAAGCAATCGTATAGAAGGAAATACCCTTACACTTCGCGAAACTGATTTGGTCATCAACGAAGGCTTAACCATCTCAGGAAAAAGTATGCGTGAACATCTTGAGGCCATCAATCATCAAGAAGCCATTGGGTATATCAAACATTTGATAGAGAAAAATAATTCCTTAAATGAACGAGAAGTTTTGTCTATCCATAACTTGATTCTCCGTGGAATTATGCCTGAAGATGCGGGTAGATATCGCAGAGTTCAAGTAATGATAAAAGGAAGTTCATTTATGCCTCCTCAACCATTCTTGGTTTCCAAAGAAATGGAAGACTTCTTTATTTGGTATGAAACCCATAAAAATAGTCTACACCCAATAGTTTTGGCTGCAGAGCTTCACGAGCGTTTGGTAACCATTCATCCTTTTATTGATGGAAATGGAAGAACTTCACGTTTGGTAATGAATCTTATTCTTTTGCAAAACGGATATGTAATTGCCAACATAAAAGGCGATTACGATAACAGAATGAGATACTTTACTGCACTTGAAAATGCTCAAACCAAAAACAACAAAGAAGATTTTCTATTGTTTGTTGCTCAAATAGAGAAAGAAAGTTTAGCCCGTTATCTTGAAATTATTGGTCAATAAAAATCCCGTCTAGTTTTAAAAAACAAGACGAGATTTAATTTTGAAACTAAGTCATTTAAGATTAAAAAAATGAGTTTTTAGACACAGATTTCACAAATTTACACAAATTAATCTGTGCAAATTTATGAAATCTGTGTCTAAACAAAAGTCTGCTAATTAATTTTTATTTTCCAACAACGGCACAAATTTAAAATCTCCAAACTCGTGTTTTTCAAACTGAGTTTCATTTTTCCGGATTAACAAAGTCATAATTTGCGTTTCCTCACCAAGCGGAATAACTAGCCTTCCTCCTACTTTCAATTGCGCCATTAAAGCTTGTGGGATAATTGGCGCACCAGCCGTAACAATAATACTATCAAAAGGAGCGTGGTCTGGTAATCCTTTATAACCATCACCAAAAGAAAGATGTTTAGGTCTGATTCCTAATTTTGGCAACAAATTAAAGGTTTGTTTAAATAATTTATTTTGTCTTTCAACACTAAAAACATTTGCTCCCATCACACACAAGACAGCAGTTTGATAACCCGAACCAGTTCCTATTTCTAAGATCTTATGCCCTTTCTTGACTTCTAGCAATTGACTTTGAAATGCTACTGTATAAGGTTGCGAGATGGTTTGCCCCGCACCAATCGGGAATGCTTTATCCTGATAAGCATAATCTTCAAAACTAGAATCTAAGAAAAGATGCCTTGGTATTTTATTAATGGCATCTAAAACACTGATGTCTGTAATTCCTTTTTCTTTCAAAAGGGTTACTAATTGATTGCGAAGTCCTTGATGTTTGGAAGTATTATTCAAAATTTGGAGATAATTATTTTGGTAAAAATAACCTTAAAAATCCCAAAAATCAAATAACAAATTCTAAAACTTTAAACGCCAAACTTTAGACAATAAACAAATAAATTATACATTTGTTAAAAATCATTTTTTATGTTAAAAGTCGGCGTTTTAGGTGCGGGTCATCTTGGAAAAATACATTTACGATTATTACAACAATCCGAAAAATATGAATTGGTTGGTTTTTATGACGAAAACCAAGAAAATGGAGAGAAAGTTGCCAGTGAATTTGGCTATAAACAATTCTCTACAATCGCCACTTTAATCCACGCTGTTGACGTGATTGATATAGTAACGCCAACACTTTCCCATTATAAATGTGCCAAAGTTTCCATCAAATCCGGGAAACACGTTTTTATAGAAAAACCCATTTCGAATACCGTTGCTGAAGCTGAAGAAATTATCGCTTTAGCCAAAGAATACAATGTAAAAGGCCAAGTGGGTCACGTCGAAAGATTCAATCCTGCATTCATAGCTACTAAGGATATGATAGAAAATCCTATGTTTATTGAAACCCATCGTTTGGCCGAATTCAATCCTCGTGGTACTGATGTTCCCGTAGTTTTGGACTTAATGATTCACGATATTGACGCCATTTTGAGCGTGGTCAATTCAAAAGTAAAATCTGTTCATGCCAGTGGTGTTTCGGTAATTAGTGACACGCCAGATATTGCCAATGCTCGAATTGAATTCGAAAATGGTTGCGTTGCCAATTTAACGGCCAGTCGAATTTCTATGAAAAATATGCGTAAATCGCGTTTCTTCCAGAAAGATGCTTATATCTCGGTGGATTTCTTGGAAAAGAAATGTGAGGTTGTAAAAATGAAAGACGCACCAGAAATTCCTGGTGATTTTGATATTATTCTACAAAATGCCGAAGGCGTAAAAAAACAAATTTACTTTTCGAATCCTGATGTAGAGCAAAACAACGCCATTCTGGACGAATTGGAATCCTTTGCCGATGCAATCAACAACAATACGAATCCTGTTGTAACATTGGGACAAGCGACAGAAGCTTTAAGAGTTGCATACCAAATTATTGATTGTTTCAAGAAATAGTTTTTGTTTAAATCATTCTATCAAATAATATGAAAATAATCGCCGTAATCGGAGCAGGAACAATGGGCAACGGAATTGCACATACTTTTGCACAAAGTGGTTTCTCCGTAAAATTAATCGATGTTTCGGAGAAATCATTAGATAAAGGAATGGCAACTATTGCTGCCAACTTGGACAGAATGGTCGCGAAAGGAACCATTACTGAAGATGACAAATTCAAAACCATCAGCAATATTATTACATATACTGATATCAAAGATGGAGTTGTAGGAGTAGATTTAGTAGTCGAAGCAGCCACTGAAAATGTAGAATTGAAATTGAATATTTTCAAGCAATTAAACGAAGTTTGTTCGCATAATACAATTTTAGCAACGAATACTTCTTCCATTTCCATCACACAAATTGGAGCCGTTGTGGCTCATCCAGAACGTGTTATCGGGATGCACTTTATGAATCCGGTTCCCATTATGAAATTGGTCGAAATCATTCGAGGTTATAATACGAGTGATGAAGTGACAAAAATAATTATGGATTTATCAGAAAAATTGGGTAAAACTCCCGTTGAAGTCAACGATTATCCTGGTTTTGTAGCCAACAGAATTTTAATGCCAATGATAAACGAAGCCATCGAAACTTTATACAACAAAGTAGCTGGCGTTTATGAAATTGACACCGTGATGAAACTCGGAATGGGACACCCGATGGGACCTTTGCAATTAGCTGATTTTATTGGGCTTGACGTATGCTTGGCCATTTTGAACGTAATGTACGACGGTTTCAAAAATCCAAAATATGCTCCTTGTCCTTTATTGGTCAATATGGTTCGTGCCGGAAAATTAGGCGTGAAATCTGGTGAAGGTTTTTATGATTATAGTGAGAGCAAAAAGGTAGAGAAAATCTCGAAACAGTTTATTTAATATGTCTATCGCACAAAACCTCTTCAAAATAAAATCCACTTTACCTTCAACCGTAACCCTCGTTGCTGTTTCTAAAACCAAACCGATTCCTAATTTGATGGAAGCTTACGACGCAGGTCAACGTATTTTTGGCGAAAACAAAATCCAGGAAATGGCCGAGAAATGGGAAGCAATGCCAAAAGACATCGAATGGCATATGATTGGTCACGTTCAGACGAACAAGGTAAAATTTATGGCACCTTTTGTGAGTTTGATTCACGGTGTGGATAGTTTGAAATTATTGGAAGAAATCAACAAACAAGCCCAAAAAAACAATAGAATTATCGATTGTTTATTGCAAATGTATATCGCAGAAGAGGAAAGCAAGTTTGGTCTTGACGAAGGAGAACTTAACGAAATTCTTTCTACTGCAACTTTTCAAGGAATGAATAACATTCGAATTGTTGGATTAATGGGAATGGCGACTTTTACGGACAACCAAGAACAAATCAAGAAAGAATTCACTCATTTGAAATCTATTTTTGATTACTTAGTTAGGCAAACTAAAACCCAAAACCTAGAACCTAAAACCCTTTCAATGGGAATGTCTGGCGATTATCAACTCGCAATTGAATGCGGAAGCACTATGGTTCGAATAGGAAGTAGTATCTTTGGAGGACGATAATTTGTCCCTCGACCTCGCTCGGGATGACAACAACAAACTGAACACTAATTTCGATAGCTATCGGAACTGAACACTGAACACTTATTTTGTACGCAATACTCGACATAGAAACCACCGGAGGACAATTCAACGAAGAAGGAATTACGGAAATTGCTATTTATAAATTTGACGGTCACGAAATCGTGGACCAGTTCATCAGTTTGGTTAATCCCGAAATTCCGATTCAACCTTTTGTTGTAAAATTGACTGGAATCAATAATGAAATGCTACGCTCAGCTCCCAAGTTTTTTGAAGTGGCTAAACGCATCATCGAAATGACTAACGACTGTGTTTTAGTGGCACACAATGCTGATTTTGATTATCGAATTCTACGCACCGAATTTCGTCGTTTGGGTTATGATTTCAATATAAAAACGCTCTGCACAGTCGCATTATCTCAAAGATTATTACCTGAACAACCCTCACATAGTTTAGGAAAATTAGTTCGTGCATTAGGAATCCCTATGGCAGATAGACATCGCGCCAGCGGCGATGCGATGGCAACTGTCAAATTATTCAAAATGCTTTTAGACAAAGATTTAAATAAAGAAATCGTCAAAGAACATATTAAATTTGAAATCCAAAAAGGAATTGCTCCAAAATTATTGGATATTGTAGAAAGTTTACCTTCAAGAACTGGAGTTTATTACATTCACGACGAACGAGGAAAGCTAATTTATATTGGCAAAAGCCGCAACATAAAAAAAAGAATTAATCAACATTTTACAGGAACTACAACCAAATGTAAAAAAATTCAAACCGAGGTTTATACCGTAACCTACGATGAAACTGGGAGTGAACTCATTGCTTTGCTGAAAGAAAGCGAGGAGATAAAAATCAATAAACCTATGCTTAATCGGGCGCAAAGAAAGAGTATTTTTCAGTTTGCGCTGTATGCTGAGAAAGATGAAAAGGGCTATTTGAATTTAAATTTGCAAAAAGCAGATGGTCGGAAAAAAGAAATCACCTCTTTTGCTTCTATCCAAGAAGCAAAAAATGCCTTATTTAGAATTACATCCCATTACCATTTGTGCCAAAAATATACAGGATTGTACATCACTAAAAATGAATGTTTTCAGTACAAAATAAAAGAATGTGATGGAGCTTGCATAGGTACTATTTTGCCTGAAGAATACAACGAGAGAGTCCAAGAGTTCATAACCAAAAACAGCTTCGAGGACAACAGTATGATACTCATCGATAGAGGCCGAAATAGCAGCGAACACAGTGCCGTTTTGATAGAAAACGGAATTTATAAAGGCTACGCTTTTTATGATTTGAACTACCAAATTACACAAATCGAAATCCTAAAAAACATCATTATCCCTATGCAAAACAATCGAGATACTCGAAATATTATTCAATCGTATATTCGAAAAAGCAAAACCTTGAAAATAATAAAATTTTAATTTTTTTTGAAGCTAATCCCGCACCCGAGGCTGAAAGCCGAACTGGCGAAGCAATTCGTTGCAATCTTTTCTTTTTTTTCCTTCGAAAAGCTCAGGATGACAAAAAAAGAAAAGGATTTCCACTGCTATCGGGGCTAAAAAAATATGAAGTATTTAATTACCATAGTTGGACCAACAGCCATAGGAAAAACCTCCTTAAGCATTGCTTTGGCACAACATTTCAAATGCGACATTATTTCCTGTGATAGCCGACAATTTTTTAAGGAAATGCAAATAGGAACCGCAGTTCCCACAACCGAAGAATTGGCTGGAGCGCAACATCATTTCATCCAAAACAAGTCAATATTCGAGAATTACAACGTTGGCGAATTCGAAAAAGATGCCATTTCAAAACTAGATGAATTATTTCTATCTAACGATTATGTAGTAATGGTTGGTGGCTCAGGATTGTATGTTGATGCCGTTTTAAAAGGTTTGGATGATTTTCCTGAAATTGATCCCTCCGTTCGGGAGGAAGTAACATCTAATTATGAAAAATTTGGAATCGGCTATTTGCAAAATGAATTAGAACAACGAGACCCCAATTATTTTGAAGTGGTTTCCAAACAAAATCCACAACGAATGATGCGCGCTCTAGAAGTTTGTATTGGTTCTGGAAAACCCTATTCGTCTTATTTAAATCAAAAGAAAAATACTCGGAACTTCACTCCTATCCTCATTGGCTTAGAAGCTGAAAGAAGTGTCATTTACGACAGAATCAATCAGCGTGTTGACATTATGATGAATGAAGGTTTATTGGCGGAAGCCACAGATTTATTTCCTCACAAAGACTTAAATGCTCTACAAACAGTAGGCTACAGAGAAATATTCAGTTATTTTGAAGGCGAAATTTCATTGGATTTTGCCATCGAAGAAATCAAGAAAAACACCCGACGATTTGCCAAACGACAACTCACTTGGTTCAAAAGAAATGAAGACACAAAGTGGTTTGATTATTTGGCTGATAGAAAAAAAATCATCAATTATATAACTGTACTAATTCATAATTCATAATTCATAATTCATAACTCATAATTCATAATTATTTATATGCCAATTTCAGCAAACTTCACATCCATATTAAGCAAAGACTGGGAAATTAATTTTACCCAATGTCATTCTAACGGATACCTTAAATACACCGATTTGTGCAACATTTTGCAATTGACTGCTGCAGCACATTCAGAGCTTGGTGGTATTAGTTTTTCGGATATGCAGGAATTTAATCAGGCTTGGGTTTTGAGCAGAATGCGTGTTGAAATCACAGAATTACCTAAATGGAAAGACATTGTAACTGTAAAAACTTGGATTAACACACTCGAAAATTCACGTTCCATTCGTACATTGGAAATGTATGTCAACGGAAATAAAATAGTAGGTTGCGAAACTTTTTGGGCAGTTTTCAATACAAAAATTAGACGCCCTGAAGCATTGGCTTTGCCATTCGAACATTTCGAATTGTATCCAGAACAAATTGCTACACAAAAAACTTTTTCTAAAATTAACCTCAATAACGAAACCGAAATGGTCTTTGAAAAAACCGTTGCTCTTTCGGATTTAGATATTGTAAATCACGTGAATAACGTGAAATACCTGGAATGGTGCCTGGATTTTGTTGATGCAGAATTGATTTTGAATCAAAAAATAGAAAGTTTCGAAATGAATTTTATCAAAGAATTATCGCTAAAAGACAAGATTTTTATTTATGAAAATTTGACTTCGGATAAAATGATATTTAGCATTACAAAAGAAGGCAAAACTTGTTTTGCCTTGCAACTCAATTTAAAATAACAAAAGTTTCCAATTTCTTGGAAACTTTTGTTTTTTATGCTAGTACTTTATTTTTCACCACTAATCTAAAACCTTCTCCGTGAATATTGAGAATTTCTACATTCGTATCTGGTTTGAGATATTTTCTTAATTTGGCAATATAAACGTCCATACTTCTCGACGTGAAATAGTTGTCGTCTCTCCATATTTTGGTTAAGGCCAATTCTCTTGGCATTAAATCATTCTCGTGAAGTATCAACATTTTTAATAATTCGTTTTCTTTTGGAGACAATTTAACAGGCTCTTCATTCCTGAAAGTCAAAAATCGTAGTTTTGAATTCAAATGAAACTCACCAATTTTGAATTCAAATTGAACAGGTTCTGCTTTTGTAACAGAGGATTTTCTTTGAATTATAGCTCTGATTTTCATCAACAATACTTCTGAATCAAAGGGTTTGTTTAGGTAGTCATCTGCACCTGCTTTGTATCCTTTTAAGACATCTTCTTTCATTGATTTTGCAGTCAAGAAAATAATAGGAACTTCTTGATTTTTTTCCCTGATTTCTTTAGCTAATGTATAACCATCTTTATAAGGCATCATTACATCCAAAATACACAAATCATAAGTGTCTTTTTTGAATTTTTCAAAGCCTTCCATTCCGTTTTTTGCCAATGTGACGTCAAAATCATTTAACATCAAATAATCTTTTAGAACGGCCCCAAAATTAAGATCGTCTTCAACTAAAAGAATTTTTTTATTTACATTTTCCATATTTTTAATTTATTAATGGTATTTTTATTATG
>CALPPA020000067.1 GCA_943325355.2 Klebsiella pneumoniae
GGAAATCCATTGGACGAAAACAATCACGTTGGGCCACTTATTGACACTCACGCTGTCGAAATGTACGCTAATGCTTTATCAAAAGTGGTTGCCGAAGGCGGAAAACTTATCGTTCAAGGCGGAGTACTTTCGGGCGAAGGATTCGAAAGTGGCTGCTATGTAAAACCAGCGATTGCTGAAGCCAATAATTCTTATGAAATCGTACAACACGAAACTTTTGCTCCTGTTTTATATTTGTTGAAATACTCGGGTTCTGTAGAAAATGCCATCGAAATCCAAAATGGTGTTGCTCAAGGATTGTCTTCAGCGATTATGACTAACAATTTGCGTGAAGCCGAGCTTTTCTTGTCGGTTACAGGTTCAGATTGTGGTATTGCCAATGTAAATATTGGAACATCTGGTGCTGAAATAGGTGGTGCTTTTGGAGGAGAAAAAGAAACAGGTGGCGGACGTGAATCTGGTTCCGATGCTTGGAAAATTTATATGCGCCGTCAAACTAATACGATTAATTACACCACAAGTTTACCCTTGGCACAAGGAATTAAATTTGATTTGTAATAAAAAAAATCCACAAAAAAAGCGTCAAGATGAAAATCGAGCCGATTTTTTTGGTTTTATTTTAACTAGTCTAAATTGAAAGATGCTCCAATGTTAAATGAAGATCCATTATTATATTTTGAAATAGCATCCGAATCATATTTTGCAAAAGGAACCGAAAATTCAGTAAAAATCCCAAATCCATTCGTGAAGAAATATCTTGCTCCAAGATGACCACCAAAATTTTTCAAACCTAAATTTAAACCCGGATAAAAGTCAAATTTTGGAGAAATATTTAAAACACTTCCCAAATTGGCATTAAATCTTGCTTTGGCATCAAAACGATATTCAGCATTCACTTCATCGATTTGGCTTCCGCCCAATAAATAAGAGCCAAGAAAACCAATAGAAAAGTTTTCTCCCAATCCAAAATCTGCCGAACCTACAATTCCAGAACCACCATTTTGAAAAGTCATTCCTATATTGATTTTTTTATCTCCTTTTCCTTTAAAAGCCTGAGCGTTTACGATACAAAATGCGCCTAATAATACGATTGTAAAAATCTTTTTCATTTGTTGATATTTATTGTTTTTTAATTGTCAAATGTAATTTGCATATCTTCATTAGTGCTTGCGACCACTTATAGATTATGCTCATTTCATTGTTTATTTTTTTTGCAAATATAGTTTTTAATTTCTTCCTTTTTCACTTGGATATAAATTGGGTAAAGGTTCGCTTTGCCAAAATTCCTTCGAATCTATATCCATTATTGTTAGCGGCCCTTTAAATGCTGCACCTGTGTCAATATTCCAGACATTGGCCATTTGCACTGGAACGGTTTTGTTTATTCTGGATACCGGTGTGTGTCCAATGTAGATTTCGCTGTATAAAGTCAATCGTTTTGGATAGAATAAATCATCCGTTTTCATTTTTTTATCCAACGCCAAAGCTGTTTCCCAAAGCGATCTGTCCCAATAAAATAATCTTGGGAAATATTCATAATCCACTCCATTCATATTCGTAAAACCAGCGTGAATAAACAACCTATTTTGTTCATCAAGATAATAATCTTTTAATGATTGTATGAATTCGATATGTTTTTTGATTGTTTCAGCATTTACATTGGCATAGGCCAAAACGGTTGATTCGCCACCGTGCTTGTACCATAGCAGATTATCCTTAGTTTTTGTAAGCCAATCTAGCAATAATTCATCGTGGTTACCCAGAATAAAAACGCAGTTGTGAGTAGTTTTTAGTTCCATCAAATAGTCAATCACTTGGGGCGATTGGCTCCAGCCATCGACATAATCACCCAGAAAAATCAAGGTATCTTTTGGGGTCACTTTGGCTCTTTCCATAATTTGATGCAAGGCACGTAAACCGCCGTGAATGTCGCCTATAACTAGTGTTCTCATTCTGTTTTTTTATTTACCGCAAATTCGCAAATTTTTTATTAAATTAGAGTTTTTAATTTGTGAATTTGCGGTTGAATTTAATTTTCATTGCACATCATACTTCATCTTCCTCAAAATCCGCAACGCTTCTTTGAACGACAAATATACATAAGTGAAGGGTTTCAAAAGGGGTTTGGCGTCAATCAATTTTTGCTTTGCTTCTTCAAATCCATTGAGGTAACAAATCATAAAAGTCGAGGGCAAATTCTCTAAATCTTTCTGTTCTCGATCGGTTAACGAAAATCCTTTTTGGAGTTTGTCTAGCAAAGAAATGTTGGAATTATATATATGAAACAGCATTTTTCGGTTGAATTCCGGCGGTTGAAATAGAAATTCTCTATCAATTTTATAATATCCATTATCATAAAAATGCAGCGTTTGTTTCTCCAAAGGATAAAAGCTCGTTTTGTCATTCAAACCCAAAGGAACATATTCTATAATCGTAAAAGAATCGTCGTCAAAAGTTATCGTCACCACATCTTGAGCCGAATAAAACAGCTTGATTTGCTCATTAATCAGTTCAATATCAACACGAGAGAGGAAAGTTGTGTCTCGGTGTTTTTTAGGAACGCCAGCCCAGCAAATGACAAATAATTCCTTGAAGACCTTGTATTTTGGCATCATATCTTTGTGCCTGAAATTCATAAAATCAATCACGCCATCGAGTGTGTATCCAATACTGTTTCTGGAATTATTTTCAATCCCTATGATGGTTTCCGTGTTTTGATAATTTTTTTCGATTTCTCCTTCAACAGGAACGGTATTGCTACCTCGACGAATAAAAACGCTATTAATGGGAATCGTATGAATGCCTTTTTTGAAATGCGAAGTTTTGCTTTTTGCTTTTATGCTTACCAATCCCACAACTTTATCTTTTGGCAAATTAGGAAAAGGTACATTTTCGTATTGAATTTTCGGTGGATTTTCTAGATAAGCATTGACCAAATTCTGGATGTGACTATCGTCAAAAAAATCATCGCCCACAATTTCGTTGTCCTGATCTTCGACGCCCACAACAATATAGGAATTATTCGCTGGATTCGAATTGGACAAGGCGCAAATATGCTTCAAAAATTTAGCTTTTCCCTCTCTTGTATGCAAATTCAACTGACGTTTTTTGTCATAAAAACTGCTCTCATCATTGTGAGCTAAGAGGTTTTTAACGAGAAGACGTTTGTTGATCACTTTAATTTAGGATTTACGAATTTTGATTTGGGATTTTATAAGTAACTATTTAAGAGTTGAAGTTCGATTTACAACAGTGGCTGAAGCCTGCGCTGTTGGCATAACAATCAAATCAGCAATATTCACGTGATAAGGTCTAGAAACTACAAAATGAATAATGTCGGCTATGTCTTCTGGTTTCAAGGGTTTCAAACCTTTATAAACGTTTGCGGCTCGATCTGAATCTCCTTTGAAACGGACTTCGCTAAACTCGGTCTCCACCATTCCCGGATGAATGGCTCCAACCCGAATTCCGTATGGATTCAAATCCATTCGCATCCCTTTGTTCAACGCATCAACGGCAAATTTTGTTGCACAATATACATTGCCGTTTTGATACACTTCTTTTCCAGCAGTAGAACCTATGTTGATGATATGCCCTGATTTTTGTTCGATCATCCTTGGAATTATTGCTTTTGAAACGTACAAAAGCCCTTTTACATTGATGTCAATCATCGCATCCCAATCGTCTAAATCCCCATTTTGAATGGAATCTAAGCCGTGTGCATTTCCGGCATTATTAATCAAAACATCAATTTTAGAAAAGTCGGAAGGCAAAGAATTTATACTTTCAAAAACAGCTTTTTTATCTCGAACATCAAATGATAATGTGTGGATTTCCGTGAATTCAGAAAGTTCTTTTTCAAGTTCCGTTAATCGATCTTCTCGTCTTCCACAGAGAATAATTTTATAATTGTTTTTTGCCAATATTCGGGCAGTTGCTCTGCCAATTCCACTTGTTGCGCCAGTAACTAAGGCTATTTTAATCATTTTTATTATGGTTTTTATTTGGAAATTGTTACTAAACAATTTCATTTTTTTAAAGATTTTTCCCTTTAAGGAATAGGATTTCCAGCACTTGCCGTCCAAAAGGCAAACCAATCTTCTAGTTCCATTTCGATGGTTGTCGCCTTCATTAAATTAGCAATTCTGGTTTTATCGGCTGTGCCAAAAACCGGTAAAATTCCCGAAGGATGTTTCAAAATCCAGGCGAGAAGCAAAACGTCCATTTCGACATTGTATTTTAGCGAAAGTTGGTCTGCCAGTTTCTTAATTCGAATGGATTTTTCGTCAGCCTTTTTGAAAACGCTTCCCATTGGCGACCAGCACATTGGTTGAATTCCGTTGAGTTGCATATGGTCTAAACTTCCGTCGAGCATTGGTTCAAAATGGGTGAGAGAAAACTCGATTTGGTTGTAATTAATTTTCGTTTTTGTCTGTATTAAATCGGTTTGACTCGGAGTGAAATTGGAAACACCAACATCCAGAATTTTTCCTTCATTTTTAAGTTTTTCAATCGCTTCGGCAATCTCGTCAACTTGCATAAGCGGACTTGGTCTGTGCAATAAAAACAAATCCAGATAGTCCGTTTTTAAATTTTTTAGCGATTGTTCTGCTGACCAAATAATATGCGATTTCGAATAATTGTAATGGTGTATTTTAGTGGTTCTGTTTTCTGTTGGTAATTGGATGCCACATTTCGAAATTAGTTGGATGTCTTCTCTTTTAATTTGGCTTTCGCCAAAAGCGGTTCCAAAATCAGACTCGTTAGTGTAACCACCATAAATATCGGCGTGATCAAATGTGGTAATTCCAGTTTCAAGGCAAAAGTTCATTAAGTCAATCATCTGCTTTTTGTCCAGATTCTTGCCCCAAATTCCCCAGGTCATCGTACCAGCAATAATTTTGGAAAAAGGTGATTTAATTATCATTGTATTTTCGTTGAATTATATTGAAGAATCTTCATTTTTTGGGTATATATTTTTAAAACTCTAAAATTATGAAAATAGTATCACAAAACATCCTTAAAATTCGCTGTTTATAAGAATTTTTAACCATTTTTTAACATCTTACTTCTAAAAAAAAATTCAATTTGCACTGTCAAAAATAGCGAACAAAATTTATAGTAATAAAAACACAAAAATGGAAGAAAATACAACGACTTTAGACATTAGGGCAATCAATGAAAAAATAGAAAGAGAAAGTGCTTTTATCGATTTGCTTACTATGGAAATGAATAAAGTAATCGTGGGTCAAAAGCATATGATTGAACGATTATTAATCGGACTTTTGGGGCAAGGACATATTTTGCTGGAAGGTGTTCCAGGATTAGCAAAAACATTAGCGATAAATACATTGGCGCAAGCCGTTCACGGTTCATTCAGTAGAATTCAGTTTACTCCAGATTTATTGCCTGCAGATGTTGTGGGAACAATGATTTACAACATTAAATCCAATGAATTTTCTATAAAAAAAGGACCAATTTTCGCCAATTTCGTTCTTGCAGATGAGATTAATCGTGCTCCGGCCAAAGTGCAATCAGCATTATTGGAAGCGATGCAGGAAAAACAAGTGACTATTGGCGACACTACTTTCAAATTAGACAAACCGTTTTTAGTTTTAGCAACTCAAAATCCAATCGAACAAGAAGGAACTTATCCTTTGCCAGAAGCGCAAGTCGATCGTTTTATGTTGAAAACCGTGATTGATTATCCAAAAATGGAAGACGAGAGAATGGTGGTGCGTCAAAACCTAAAGGGAAATTACGAAAAAGTGAATCCAGTTGTTTCTGTAGAACAAATTATACGAGCACAAGAAGCCGTTCGTGAAGTTTATATGGACGAAAAAATCGAAAAATACATTCTTGATATCGTTTTTGCCACTCGTTATCCAGAGAAATACAAATTGGCCGATTTGAAACCGCTAATTAGTTTTGGAGCTTCACCACGTGGAAGTATTAATCTTGCCAATGCTGCAAAATGTTACGCCTTTATCAAACGTCGTGGTTATGTAATTCCAGAAGATGTTCGCGCTGTGGTTCACGATGTGTTGCGACACAGAATTGGACTTACTTATGAGGCTGAAGCCGAAAACGTCACCTCGGTTGACATTATCAACAAAATTGTAAACGAGATTGAAGTACCGTAAATCAGTTAGCAGTGGTCAGTGATCAGTTTTCACTCTGGACGAATTATGACTTATGAATTAAATAAAACTTTGTGCCTTTGCGCCTTTGTGGCAAGAAAAAAATGGAAACAAAAGACCTCTTAAAAAAAGTACGAAAAATAGAAATCAAAACCCGAAGATTGAGCGATCACATCTTTTCGGGGGAATATCATACGTCGTTCAAAGGACGTGGAATGACTTTTAGCGAAGTGCGTCCGTATCAATATGGTGACGATATTCGTGCGATTGACTGGAATGTGACGGCTCGTTACAATGAAGCACACGTCAAGGTTTTCGAAGAAGAACGCGAATTGACGATGATGCTTATGGTGGATATTTCGGGTTCGGAAAGTTTTGGTTCAAAAAGCCAATTCAAAAAAGACATCGTGACTGAAATCGCAGCTACAATGGCATTTTCAGCAACACAAAATAATGACAAGATTGGTTTGATTTTGTTTTCGGACCAAATAGAATTATACATTCCACCAAAAAAAGGACGTTCTCACGTTTTGAGAATCATTCGAGAATTGATAGAATTCGAGCCTAAAAGCAACAAAACGGATATTGCTCAAGCCTTAAAATTCTTATCAAGCACTCAAAAAAAGAAAGCAATTGTGTTTGTAATTTCTGATTTCATTTCTGAAGATTACGAACATACTTTGAAAATTGCTTCCAAAAAACACGATATTACGGGTATTCGAGTGTATGATATTCGCGAAGAAAAAATGCCAAATCTAGGAATGGTTTCAATGCTTGACGCCGAAACCGGCGAAACACAGTTGATTAATACGGGTTCAAAATCGGTGCGAATCAATTATGAAAAATACTATCAAGAAAAAGTGAAATATTTCAAGGAAACTTTCAGTAAATCAGGCGCAGGAGTTGTAAATACAAGAGTTGACGAAAGTTATGTAACGAAATTATTAGGGTATTTTAAATCCCGTTAAATTAACTACAAACCTGTAAGGTTTTCAAAACCCTATAAGTTTAAATTTTATAAATGAAAAAATTATTACTATATTTTCTGTTTTCCACGGCTGTTTTTGCGCAACAAAAACAAGTGACAACCAGCATTGATACTACCAAAAATAAAATTGGAGCCGAATTCAAACTGACGTTAAAAACCAATGTTGACACTTTGTCGAATGTGGTTTTTCCGAATTCAAGAAACTTTGGTGCTCTTGAAGTAATCCAGTCTTATCCAATAGATACTATCAGGAAAAACGATCGTTATGAGTTGATTAAAAAGTATGGGCTGACCCAATTTGATTCTGGAAGATATACAATTCCAAGCATTAAAATCCTGATTAATAACAAAGCATTTTTAACTGATTCAATAAAAGTTGAGGTGGCAAACGTACAAGTTGACACGTTAAAACAAAAAATGTACGACATCAAGGATATTGTTAAAGCAAATGAGGGAATTGGTGATTGGTGGAAATATCTTTTGGCTTTAGTATTGATTGGTGGTCTTGGAGC
This sequence comes from Klebsiella pneumoniae, assembly GCA_943325355.2. Taxonomy (GTDB): domain Bacteria; phylum Bacteroidota; class Bacteroidia; order Flavobacteriales; family Flavobacteriaceae; genus Flavobacterium. The sequence goes on from CALPPA020000067.1 coordinate 7,641, forward strand.
ATTGGTTTATTGGTACTTTAAAATACGACAAAAGGAGAAAACAGAAGAAGTAATTTATAAAACGCCAATAGAAAAAGCGACTACTTTGCTTAACAATTTGGAAAAGAAGGAACTTTGGCAACAGGGCGAAGTCAAAGCGTATTATAGCGAATTGACGGACATTGTCAGGAATTACATTGAAGAAGCAATTGAAATTCCGGCTATGGAAAGCACCACTTCGGAACTGATTGAAGGACTTAAAGTAGCTTCACAGAAAAAGAAAATGAAGCTTTCAAAAGAAACAATTGAGAATTTGTTTGTTGTTTTAAAACAAGCCGATTTAGTGAAATTTGCCAAATCAAAACCACTAGATTTCGAAATTACAGAAGATAGAAAGAAAATAGAAAAAGCGATAGTTACTTTAGACAAAGCCATTCCTGTAGTAGTTGAGGCAGAAGATGATATTTTGTTAAACGAAATGCAGCGTCAAGAACAATTGAAAAAAGAATTTCTAAAACAAAAGAAAAAACGTATTGTAACAGCTGTGGTTTCTGTGTTTCTGTTGTTTTTTGTAGTAACATCTTTTTTTGTTGTTACAAAAGGTTTTGATTATGTAATAGATAATATCTTCGGAAATTCATCAAAAGAATTGTTAGAAGGCGAATGGGTAAAAAGCGAATACGGAAGTCCTATTTTAAGAATTAATACTCCGAAAGTTCTAGTAAGAACTGACTTAAAAAAGATTCTTCCCAAAAACGGCACTGCATTGATAAAAGATATGCAGTCCTTTACTTTTGGGAGCTTTAATGATAATTTTTATATTATGGTTTCGACTTTGCATTACAAAGAAGAGACTAAAATTGATTTGGCAAAATCATTGGATGCAGCATTACAATCACTAGAAGCTCAAGGAGCACAAAATATGATTGTCAAACAAGAAGA
>CALPPA020000068.1 GCA_943325355.2 Klebsiella pneumoniae
ATAAAGGTTATACTATTCTGTATAAAAAGATAAATCTAAAAACTAATCCCAAAAAAATTGACCTTGCTTTTTTGAGAAAAAAATTCAATACCGAAGAAATTACTTCTCTCAACAAGTCCTTAATTAATTACAATATTGAAAACACAAAATTGAATATCAGTCAAGATACAACCGATATTAAGAAATATATTTTAGACCAAATCAATTCTGGAAAAACCAATTTAGATGCAAAAGACATCACAATTACTCAATTAAAAAATGAAATTGCTTCCAATAAATACAACAACAAGAGGTTGCTGGACGAAATAAAAATTATTTTCCCTGAAGTAGACAACATATCCATATCCAATCATAGTTTTAACAAAAACACCGATAGTTCCAATGTTCATCCCGTTTTAATTTATGAAAGTAAAACTAATTTATCCGAACTATCAAAACAAAAATTGAAATTGTGGTTACAAAAAAGACTCTCCAAAGATAAAATTGAAATTTATAAACAAGAGTCAAATTAATCCAAAAGATTTGATCCTAAAACTAAATAAAAATGAACCATCTCAACCTCGAAAAACTAAAATTCCCAATTGGAAAATGTCCAAAAATTGATGATGTGTCCAAAAATGATTTGGAAAATTGGATAGCCATAATAGAAGAATTTCCATCCAAAATAAAGAATCTAACTTCAACCCTTTCAGTCGAAGAATTGATTTGGTTGTATCGTCCAAAAGGTTGGAACATCAAACAAGTAGTGCATCATTGTGCGGACAGCCATATGAATAGTTTCATCCGATTTAAACTCGCTTTGACCGAAGATGTTCCCACTATAAAACCCTACGAGGAAGCATTATGGGCAGAACTCGCTGATGGTAATTCGAATGATATTTCGCCCTCTCTTCAAATTATTGAAAGTGTACACATTCGTTGGGTTTTACTTTTGAAAAGTCTTAGTTCAAAAGAATTAAAACGACAATTTTTTCATCCTGCCAATCTGAAAATATCAAGTTTAGAAGAAACTGTAGGAGTTTATGCTTGGCATTGCGAACATCATTTGGCACATATTGAACAAGCCTTGTTGCACAAAGGTCTATTTTAAGAAATGAAAAAAATTTAACCATTAAGTCCCAATGGCTATCGGGATTAAGGTGAATTAAGAAAAACACAAAACTTAATTTTCTTAATACCTCTTAATGGTTTAAAAAAAATGTTTGCGATATTTACTATAGAATTTAAAAACAGAAAACTATGTATAAAACCTGCCTAGAATGTGGAGACAAAATTGTAGGTCGTGAAGACAAAAAGTTTTGCAGCGACGGTTGTCGCAATGCCTACAACAACAAAATAAACAAAGACAGCACCAATTTTATGCGCAACGTGAACAATAAATTGCGCAAAAATTACCGCATTCTTTCGGCATTAAATGTCGACGGAAAAGGCAAAGCTACCAAGTCAAAACTGTTGAGCAAGGGATTCGATTTTGAATTTTTTACCAATATTTTAGAAACCAAAACAGGAAATACCTACTTTTTTGTTTACGACCAAGGCTATCGCCTTTTAGAAGATGATTATTATATGCTTGTTAAAAAAGAAATTTAGAACCCAATTCTATCCCAATGAAAAAAAATAATTCCTCCTTTATTTCTGTGGTATTTATCCTTGTAATTCTTGGATTACTTTTCGCCACTATGATGCCACAATGGGCACCTAATGACGAGGCTCCTCTTTCGAAATTCTCTACCAAAAGAGCTTTGGAACAAGTGAAAAATATTTCGCAAAAACCACATTTTGTGGGATCCGACAATCACAATGTAGTCGCTAATTATTTGGTGAAAGAATTGCAAAATCTAGGTTTGGAAACTTCCATTCAAGAAGGTTTTGCTTTTTCCGACAAAGGAGTCTTAACCAAATGCAAAAACATTTTGGCTCGAATAAAAGGCAGTGACAGCAACAAAGCTTTGCTTCTTCTCTCGCATTATGACAGTGCGCCACATTCCTATTCAAAAGGCGCGAGTGATGCAGGTTCAGGCGTGGCGACAATTCTCGAAAGTGTTCGTGCTTTTACCTATGCTAAAAAACAACACAAAAACGATATTATTATTCTGTTTTCGGATGCAGAAGAATTGGGTTTGAATGGTGCAGCCCTTTTTGTAACCCAACACAAATGGGCAAAAGAAGTTGGTTTGGTCTTAAATTTTGAAGCTCGGGGAAGTTCAGGTCCGAGTTATATGTTGATGGAAACCAACGCTGGAAACTCAGGATTGGTCAAAGAATTCTCTGCTGCCAATGCTCAATATCCTGTCTCGAATTCCTTGATGTATAGCGTTTACAAAATGTTGCCCAATGATACTGATTTAACGGTTTTCAGGGAAGAAGGAAATATTCAAGGCTTTAATTTTGCTTTTATTGACGGACATTACAATTACCACACAGCTCAAGACGATGTCAATCATTTAAGTAAAAATACTTTGGCACATCAAGGAGAATATTTGATGCCGATGTTGGATTATTTTTCGAATGCCGATTTAAATATGACAAAAAAAACGGAGGATGACGTCTATTTTTCGATTCCATATACATTCATTAGTTATCCGTTTAGTTGGGTTTTGCCAATGGTAATTATCGGTTTTATGTTCTTGTTGTTTTTGATTTTTATCGGAATGGGTAAACGCATTTTATCTTTCCCAGAAATGGCGAAAGGATTTATTCCGTTTTTGGGTTCGGTAATCGTTTCAGGATTAATTACCTATTTGGGTTGGAAATTAGTACTGATACTCTATCCACAATACAACGATTTGCTCAACGGATTTACCTATAACGGTCACGATTACATTGCGGCTTTCACACTGTTGACTTTGTCAATTTGCTTTGGGTTTTACCAAATTTTCTCTTTCAAAAAAGTGACGATGAACCATTATGTTGCGCCATTGTTCTTTTGGATTGTTATTAATGGACTGATCGCATTTTTCCTCAAAGGAGCAGGATTTCTGATTCTTCCCGTTTTTGCAGGATTGCTAATGTTGACTTCTTTTGTATTGACTCAAAAGTCGAAATGGATATTTAACCTCTTTTTGAGTATCCCCGCTTTACTGATTATCGCTCCTTTTATGCAAATGTTTCCGATAGGTTTGGGACTAAAAGTATTGTTTGGAAGCGCCATTCTCACCTCCCTAACTTTTGGTTTATTGCTGCCGGTTTTTGGTTCGTTTGTGCGAAAAGGAATGGTTTCAGTTATTTTGTTTGTGTTATCAATTGGCTTATTCGCAAAAGCGCATTATGAGTCTGGTTACCAATTGGGTAAAGCCAAATCCAATAGTTTGGTCTATATTTTAGATGCCGATAAAAACAAAGCAACTTGGTCCACCTATGACACAAATCTCGATGAATGGACAAAAACTTATTTGGGTGAAAATCCAAAAGATGCCAAAACTTTGAACGGAAATACCTTGACCAGTAAATACAATTCTGGTTTTACTTATACTGCTGATGCGCCAATGAAAAACCTTTCAAAACCCATTGTAGAATTTCTGAAAGACAGCGTTGCTGGTGGAAATCGCTATTTGAAAATTCGAATCGCACCAACCCGGAAAGTCAATCGTTACGATATTTTTGCCAATGAAAAGCTGGTTATCCAAAATTTCAAGGCCAATGGTTTGACTTTGTTGGGGCAAAAAGGTTCCAAGTACGAACGAAAAGGCAAAAAATTGGTAAGCTATTATGTAGTAGACCAACTTCCGCTGGAAATAGAATTTAGCTTTGCCGCTTCGAGTGTTTTAGATTTGGATTTAATGGAAAGCTCTTTCGATTTGATGAACAATCCGTTGTTTACAATGGCAAAAAGAGCCGATTGGATGATGCCAACACCTTATGTATTAAATGACGCTGTAATTATTAAGGTGAAGATAAAACCTTCGCTGAAAATGGTTAAACCAATTGTTTTGAATGTTGGAAATGGGATTGAAAAAGATAGTTTGACTGTTGTTAAAGAAAGTTTAAAAAATAAAAACGACACAAATTAGCATTCTCGGTTGCAGTTGGTTTAGTTTGCCTTTGGCGAAAGCCTTTCTAAAAAATACAAAAGGTTCAACAAGTCTAACGAGAAACTTATTTATATTCAACTCCTTCTTTCATTACAAATACTACATTGGTCACCGTGTTAATATTTTGTGACGGGTCTTCGTTTGTAGCAATAATATCCGCCATAAAACCGGGTTCTAAAACGCCAATTTTTTGGTCCATATCCAGTAGCTGTGCATTTGTTATGGTGGCTGACTGCAGTGCTTTCATAAAAGGCATACCTGCTTCGGTCATATAAATGAATTCCTTGGCGTTTTCTCCGTGCGGAAATACTCCCGCATCGGTTCCAAAAGCTATTGGAACACCCTTTTTATAGGCTTTGCCAAAAGTTGCCTGAATTTTGGGTCCAATTGCTAATGCTTTAGGAACAATAATAGCAGGATAATAACTAGGAACGGCCGCTTTTTCAGCTACAAATTTTCCAGCGGTAATGGTAGGGACCAAATAGGCATTGTATTGTATCATTAAGTTCATAGTAGTCTCACTCATTTCGGTGCCGTGTTCAATGGTTTTTACACCTCCTCTAACGGCTCGTTGCATTCCTTCATCGCCATGGGCGTGAGCAGCAACTTTCATTCCGTAGTCTTTGGCGGTTGAAACTATAGCTTCTATTTCTTCTTGGGTAAACTGTGGATTAGAACCGCTTTTGGCAACGCTCAACACTCCGCCCGTTGCAGTTATCTTTATCCAATCTGCTCCGTTTTTATACCGTTGACGTACGGCTTGTCGAGCTTCTTCAATACCGTTTACGACTCCTTCTTTTGGTCCTGGATTGCCCATTAAATCTTTCCTGTAGCCGTTTGTTGGGTCGGCATGACCACCGGTAGAGGCTATTGATTTTTCAACCGTAAATATTCTTGGGCCAATTACTTTTCCACTATTGATTGCATTTCTCAAAGAAACATTTACCCCTGATCCCCCTAAATCTCTCACGGTCGTAAACCCAGCCATTAAAGTAGTTTTAGCAAACCCTTCTGCATCATAGGCAATATCTGCATCATTTAGGGTGAATTCATCTAGATAAGCTGTGGGACTAGTTTGGTTTTCAAAATGAACGTGCATATCTATCCAACCCGGCATTACCGTTTTACTTTTTAGATCAATAACTTTGGCTGTTGCAGCTGTAGGCGTGACAAAACCATCTTCAATACTCTTTATTAATTTACTTGAAACAATTATAGTTTTGTTGGTAAGTACCTTTCCGTTTTTGGTATCAATAAGTTTCCCGCAGTGTATGTATGTGTCTTGGCAGAAGGCAGCCATCGAAAAAAAGAGACAACAGAGAAGAAGAAGTTTTTTCATAGAATTTAGTTTTTGATAAAGATATAATAAAATGTTTATTGTTTTTTAAATTGTTTGTAGCCAATAAATATAATAAAAAGGAGTTGTTATTCTCTTCTCTACAATTAGTACTCTTGAATCCAAAAAAAAATTCATTTCTGTCTTAAATGGCTCACTTTTAAACTACTTTTGAGAACTCGATTTTTTTACAAATGACACAAATTAGTATTCTAGGTTGCGGTTGGTTGGGTTTGCCTTTGGCAAAAGCCTTGCTGGAAAATGGCTTTGCCGTAAAAGGTTCAACGACTTCTCAAGAAAAACTTTCGGTTCTGGAAAACTCGGGTATTCAGCCTTTCCTGATTGCACTTTCAGAAGATAAAACTATTGGCAACCTTTCTAGTTTTTTAGAAAATTCCAAGATTTTAATTATCGATATTCCGCCTAAACTTCGGGGTTCAGAGAAAGAAAATTTTGTTTCAAAGATTAAAAAAGTGATTTCATTTATCGAAAATTCTACAGTTGAAAACGTAATTTTCATTAGTTCAACTTCGGTTTATGGTCAAGAAAATTTGATTATCACTGAAGAAACGGAGCTGAATCCTGACACAGAAAGCGGTAAACAATTAGTTCAAGCTGAGCAAATTTTGCTAAACAATTCGAACTTCAAAACCACTATTTTACGCTTTGGTGGATTGATTGGCGAAGACCGACATCCGATAAAATTCTTGGCGGGAAAAACCAATCTTGAAAACCCAAACGCTCCTATAAACTTGATTCATCAAGACGATTGCATTGGTATTATTCTGGAGATTCTTCGACAAGCTCACAATGACAATTTGGAACGGAATGAAACTTTCAATGCAGTAGCTCCATTTCATCCAAGTCGTCAAGAGTATTACACACAAAAAGCTCTCGAATTCAATTTGGCTTTGCCTGAATTTAATTTGGAAAGCCCTACTTTTGGTAAAACAATTTCGAGCGATAAAGTCGAAACTGTTTTGGAATATACTTTTAAAAAACCAAATTTATAATTGAGAACTAAGATAAAAAATGCTTTTTCGTCTAAGATTAACGCCATTGGATTGCCCATTCTGGCTTTATGTTGGGTCAGTTTTTTTTGGGGAACTACTTGGCTTGCCTCAAAAGAAGGCGTTAAACATATGCCTGCTTTGCAACTTGCTGGAATTAGACAATTGATAGGAGGTTTTCTTTATGTTTGTTTCTTTTTATATAAAAAAACGCCTTGGCCTAAGGGAAAACAATGGAAAGCAATACTCATTCTAAGCATTCTTAATTTTGTTTTGAGTAATGGGCTAAGCACTTGGGGCGTGAAATATATTAGTAGTGGATTGGGTGCCATTATTGGTGCTATATTTCCTTTGTGGATTGTATTAATCACCGTTCTCAGAGGGGAAAGAATCGCTCGATTATCGATTCTGGGATTAGTTGTTAGTTTTGGGGGCGTTTGTGTTATTTTCTACGACCATCTAGCTGATTTTATAAAACCCGACTTTAGATTTGGAATTTTCTTATCTTTGTTTTCCACTGTAACTTGGGCTTATGGAACTTTGTACACTAGAAAAAAAGCAGCCAGTTTTAATCCTTATTTTAGTTTAGGATTGCAAATGGTGATTTCAAGTACTATTCTTTTAGCCATTACAGGCGCAACAGGAACTGGCGTTAGCATCACTGCTATTCCGGCAAATTCGTGGTGGGCAATTGGGTATTTAACAATTATTGGATCAGTATTGACTTTTATTGCTTTTATTTATGCGCTACAAAATTTACCGGCTCATATTAGTAGTGTTTATGCTTATATTAATCCTATCGTTGCGGTATTATTAGGTGCCTTGATTTTTGGAGAACCACTCACATTCGCAATTGCAATAGGTGGTGGAATCACTTTGTGTGGCTTGTATTTGGTCAATTATTCCATAAGGAAAGCTCGTATTTAATTCTATTATAAACCAATTAATTTATATGTTATGAAAATCAAAAAAAGTGTTTTAGTTCCGGTCCTTTTCTCCTTCTTTGCTATTTATGCTCAAGAAAAGAAAAACAGTGTGGTTCCAAATGAAAATTTGATAGCCGAGAACATTGCCGAAATCCCCAAAGAACTCGCAAATCAGGTAAAAAAATACTCGGAAGCTCGTGCCGCGTCTTTAGCTGAAATTCATCCAACAAAAAACGAAATTATTATAAATACTCGTTTTGGTTCAACTGCACAATTACATCGCATCGCCCAACCAATGGGCGCTCGAACACAAATCACCTTTTTTGACGAGCCTGTGAGTGGCGCATCGTATGAACCGGTTAAAGGTGAATATCTTATTTATTCTAAAGATGTTGGTGGTAATGAATTTGGACAATTGTACAAACTCAATTTAAAATCACTTCAATCTACTCTGCTAACAGATGGTGGTCGCTCTCAAAATGGAGGGGCAACTTGGCGAAAAGATGGAAAAGGATTCTATTATTCTTCTACCAAAAGAAATGGCGGAGACCGAGACATTTATTATATGGATCCCCTTAATCCAAAATCTGACAAACTAATTCTGCAAGTAAAAGGAGGCGGATGGGGAATATCAGACATTTCAGATGATGGAAAAAAACTATTAGTTTCTGAGTATATTTCGGCTAATGAATCGCATATTTGGTTATTAGAAACAGAATCTGGTAAATTATCTGAAGTTACCGACAGAAAATCAAAAGGTATTATTCAAGCAGGCGCTTTGTTTTCGGATAAAAAGGATGAAATTTGGTTTGTTTCTGACAAAGACGATGAATTTCAGCGTCTCGCCACAATGAATATAGCAACTAAAAAAGTAAGTTATCACACTTCAAAAATTCCTTGGAATGTTGAAAACGGCAATTTATCCGAAGACAAAAAATCATTTGTTTTTATAACAAATGAAGCGGGAGTCAACAAAATGTATTTGATGAATACCAACGACAAATCATATACTGCAGTCAAAAATATTCCAATTGGATTGATTGGAGGTGCTAGTTTCACTAAGGACAATCAGAGCATTTTCTTCACACAATCAACAGCACAAACAGCATCAGATATTTATAAACTCAGCATAAAAACTGGAGTAATCGAACGCTGGACTGAAAGCGAATTGGGCGAAATGCAACAATCGGATATGGCATTGCCAAAATTCAT
>CALPPA020000069.1 GCA_943325355.2 Klebsiella pneumoniae
AAGAATGATATTAGGGCCTTGAAACCCATTCGCAATAAATATTACGAGGAAATCAAGCAAATTTGCAAACAAAATAATTACAATCTAATTACTGTGATGACGCCAATGTGTACCAATGTAAAAGGATTGGATTATTTTGAGAAAGCAAACAAAATCTATCCCGAAATTCACAATTTGGAAAACGCTGTTGAAGGCGACCAATATTTTTCCTCTTGCGGACACATGAATGATGCAGGAGCTCGACTATTTACATCGATAGTCATTAACCGATTTTTTCAAACAAATAAAAATAATTGAAATGGCAAACAACACCCAAAACACAAAAACAATCCGTTGGGGAATCTTGGGATGTGGTAATGTTACTGAAGTAAAAAGCGGTCCAGCCTATCAAAAAACGGTAGGTTTCAAAATCGAAGCCGTGATGCGAAGAGATGCTGAAAAAGCAGCAGATTATGCCAAAAGACATAACATCGATAAGTTTTATTCGGATGCAGATGATTTAATTAATGATCCAGAAATTGACGCCATTTATATTGCCACTCCACCAGACACACATCATTTTTATGGACTTAAAGTAGCTGCAGCAGGAAAAATTTGCTGTATCGAAAAGCCTTTGGCTCCGAATTATAAGGAAAGTCTCGAAATTTACGAAGCTTTCAAAACTAAAAACATTCCTTTATTCACCGCTTATTACAGACGATCTTTACCTCGTTTTGAGCAAATAAAAACGTGGCTTGACAATAATAAAATTGGCACAGTAAGAAGTATTCGATGGAATTTGACCAAATCAGCTTCTGAACAAGATTTGTCGGGAGAATACAATTGGCGAACCGATGCAAAAGTGGCTCCGGGAGGTTATTTTGATGATTTGGCAAGTCACGGCTTGGATTTATTTATTTTCCTTTTGGGAGACATCAAGGAAGTTTCGGGTTTTAGTTTGAACCAACAAGGATTGTATTCCGCCAAGGATGCCATCACCGCTTGCTGGCTTCACGAATCGGGTGTTACAGGTAATGCCAATTGGAATTTTGGAAGCAGTAAACGAGAAGATATAGTTGAAATTGCTGGAAATAAAGGCAAAATAACTTTTTCTATTTTCGAAAATGATCCTATTGTACTTTCTAATGAAAAAGGTGAAACGGAACTTTTTATCGAACATCCAGAAAACGTGCAATTGCATCACGTAGAAAGAATACGGGAACATCTTGTAGGAAATCGTGAGCATCCTTCGAATGGATTGACGGCTTCACACACCAGTTGGGTTATGGATAAGATTCTAGGGAAGGTATTGGAATAAAAAAAACAGCCCAAAATTAGGCTGTTTTCGTTAATAAATTTCTTTAAGGACTATCTGTTAGGAAATGTATGTGTAAAAATCTTGTCTTTGTAAGTCATCACAAAAGTGTATTTTTCATTTTCAATGTTGTTGACATCAAAAATTTTTGTCACATTTCGATCCATCAGTTTAGCACTGTTATAAACCTCATCGCCATCTTTATCTATAATTTGTATATACACAGGAGATTGATCAATATTTACGATATTAACCCATACCAATCCGTCTTTGTATAAAAATACAGGTACTGGTTTGAAATCCTCTGAAATTGCATTTGCAGATAATGAAGCTGTTGCTCTGGCAACTGAAATTTCATATCTTGAAATTGTTAAATCAGATTCAACTTCCAAGAAATAAATTCCTTCTGGCAAAGCATTCAAATCATACGTTCTATTAAAATCCTTTTTAGAGTTCACACTTTCTGAGTGAATCAATTTGTCGTCTGCATCAAAAATAGATAAGTTCATTTTATTTATCTTATTTATAGCAAAAGTTACCTTCTTTCCTTGTTCTTTTTTTACATTTAATGTAAAATCAACAGTGCTAGCGTGTCCATTCATAGTTGTTAATGCGGCTACCAACACTAAACCAAATTTTAAAATCTTTTTCATAATTGTAGGTGTTAAGTTTTTAATGATTTTATTTGAAGCAAAGATATTGTGGTAGTTTGGGGGAGAATAACACCCCATTTTCCTATTTGTGTTCTATTTTACCTTTTACGAAAACGAAATAGGTTAAAAAAGGTAATTGTGTGTCAATTTGGGTTAATTTTGCATTGATTCTAAATTAAAACAATATGAAAAAGATAGTTTCTACTTTAGAAATTATAGAGCCATCGTTCGGAAGTTCCTTCACTTTGGCTAAATATGTCGAAAATGAGAATAGCAAAGCCCACTTCTGGCACCATCATCCCGAAATCGAATTGGTATATGTAAACGGTGGTTCGGGCAAACGCCAGGTGGGTAGCCATATTTCGTATTACACCAGTGGTAGTGTAATTCTTATTGGAAGTAACTTGCCTCATTGCGGTTTTACCGATGAAAACACTGGAAACTCAAGGGAAACAGTGATACATATGAGGCCAGACTTTCTCGGTGCTGATTTTTTTGGAATTTCAGAAATGAAAAAAATCAAACATCTTTTCAATAGAGCCAAAGCTGGTATAGTATTTATAGGAGAAACCAAAAAAAGAATAGGAAGCAAAATAGAAATTATGGAAAATCAGTTGCCTTTTGAACGGCTGCTGACTTTACTAGCTATTCTAAATGAAATGGAAGAAGCCACGGAATTTAAGGTTTTGAATGCAGAAGGATTTTCAATGGAATTGCAAATGCAGGATAATGACAAAATCAATACAGTTTTTAATTATGTGAAAGATAATTTTCAGGAACAAATTACTTTAGAAGAGGTGGCTGTATTGGTCAGTATGACGGTTCCTTCGTTCTGTCGCTATTTCAAAAAGATTACCCAAAAAACGTTTACCAAGTTTGTCAATGAATACCGCTTGGTGCATGCATCCAAATTATTGGCGGAAAAACCCATCAGCATTGCAGAAGTTTGCTTCGAATGTGGATTCAATAATTTCAGTTATTTCAATAAATCATTCCAGGAGTTTACGGGCAAGAGTGCCTCGCAATATCGAAAAGAACATCGTTCGGTACTGGGGTAAATGGTGTAATGCAAAATAAATTAAAAAAATCGATTCAATTTTTTTTATCAACAATCCACTAAAATTAACTTTTTATCCACACCACAATTATTGGCTATTGAGTAATTTTACAAAATGTATGCTTTAGTCGATTGCAATAATTTTTATGCTTCCTGCGAACGTGTTTTTCAACCGAAATTCAACGGAAAACCCGTTGCGATATTATCCAACAACGATGGCTGCGTGATTTCCAGAAGCAACGAAGCCAAAGCCCTAGGCATTCCAATGGGAGCTCCGGCATTTCAAATCAAGGATTTGATAAAAGAAAAAAATGTTCAGGTTTTCTCTTCTAATTATGCGCTTTACGGGGATTTAAGTAATCGGGTGATGAAAATTTTGGGTCAGTTTACACCAAATATCGAAATCTACAGCATCGACGAAGCTTTTCTGAATTTTGATGGTTTGAACATTTTGGACTATCATAATTATGGTCTCCAAATGAAAACCCGTGTCCAAAAATGGGTCGGAATACCCGTTTGCATTGGCTTTGCCGAAACCAAAGCTTTATGCAAAGTGGCCAATAAAATTGCCAAAAAATTCCAGGACAGAACAAAAGGAGTTTATATAATTGACACCGAAGAGAAACGCATCAAAGCACTAAAGTGGACAAAAATCGAAGATGTTTGGGGCATTGGTTATCGAATCACTAAAAAAGTAAAATTGCGAAACATCAACACTGCTTTCGATTTTGTTCAACCGCAGCACGAAGCTTGGATTAAGAAAGAAATGGGCGTTTTAGGTATGCGATTGAAATACGAACTCGAAGGAAAATCGGTTTTGGACTTGGAACCTATTGTCAATCAAAAGAAAAGTATTGCCGTAACCCGAAGTTTTCCCAAACAAATCTCCGATTTCGATTTGTTGCGCGAACGCGTGGCGACTTTTGCCTCGGTTTGTGCAGAGAAATTGCGAAAGCAAAAATCTTGTTGTCATACCATAATCGTGATGTTAGTGATTGACAGACACAGCATTCAAGCCTCAAAATATTATTATACTATGGCGGTTACATTACCTTTTGCGACGAATTCGACACTGACTATTTCGAACACGGCCATTGATATGCTGAAAAAATTGTACAAGGGAAACGAAAACATAAAATTCAAGAAAGCAGGCGTTATCGTCACTGAATTGATTGACGAAAACCGAAAACAATTTCAATTATTCGACGAAGAAAATCCAAAACATTTGGCTTTAATGAAAGTTATGGATAAACTCAACAACAAAATTGGTGATACAAAAATAAAATTGGCTACACAAGATTTAAATCGGACTTGGAATATGAAACAGAATCATTTATCACCAAGATATACTACAAATTTCAACGATATTCTCGAAATACGATGCCAATAAAAAAAGAACCAAAACTAACCTTCTTCCGTCCTGTTTTGGACAGTAAAGTCCGAATTCCGTTAATCAAGGAAGGGGTTTCGGCTGGATTTCCATCGCCTGCGATCGATTTTATGGAAAACAGCATCGATTTGAACAAGGAATTAAGCAAAAATCCATTAGCGACTTTTTACATCAAAGTTAAAGGGAACTCGATGATTGATGCAGGAATCAATGACAAAGACGTTTTGGTTGTTGACCGAAGTCTAGAACCCCAAAACAATAAAATCGCGATTTGCTTTATTGACGGCGAATTTACCGTGAAACGCATCAAACTGGAAGAAGACTGCTTGTACCTAATGCCAGAAAACCCCAATTATCCTTCCATTAAAGTCACCGAAGAAAACCAATTAATCATTTGGGGAATCGTGACTTATGTGATAAAAGCGTTGTAAAGAAACCTTACTTTATTTCTATTTGTCTTTTAAAAAAGTTCCAACTTTCTAGATAAACATCAATATCCCTAGGGAAGTTGTGTTCGCCATTAATTACTTTTAAGAGGGTAACTTCTGGCTTGCCTTTTTGTTTGTACGTATATTTTTCGATTGTTTTCCCGTCCGTTGGGTCAGTATCCGGCAAAGCTTCCATTGTGGGTTCTCCTTTATATCCGTCCAATGTTGCCCAATACCGAAAACTTTCGTCTGCAGAACGGACCAAGCCTTTGTTTTTTGCAGATATTCCACCATTATAGGGATTTGTTGGATCGTTTGTACCATTGATAATTAGTACTGGTATTGGAATTTTCTTTTCAATGCAATCCATATTGCTTGGAACAGGAATATTAGCAATAATAGCAGTGATGGCTTTGATTTTTTCAGGCATCGTCATAGCTAATGTATAAGCCATATGTCCGCCTCCAGATGTTCCTACGACAAATACTCTGGTAGCATTTATTTTATAATTGGTCACGCAATAATCAATCATTTTACTAAAAAAAGTGTTTTCGTCTATATTTTGAACATTGGCGGCAGCTGGAGCCATTTTTCGGCATTCATTCCAATTTTCCTTGTATCCATCAGGAAAGACCAACAAAATATGTTCGCTTTCGGCCAATGCCATTAATTTAGTGGCGCCTCGCATTGTTTTAATACCATTACCGCCAGAACCGTGCAGTACGAAGATTAAACTAGCATTCGTATTATTTGCCGATGGCTTGTTAAAATGAAAGCTGCGGTAATGACCGTCAATGAATACAGAGTCGTTTATAATTTGTGCTTTGGCTCCAATAAAAAACAAAAGGGTGATGATAAACAAGTTTACTTTCAAATTATTTTTCATTAGTTTGGGTTTTTAATTTTAACCAAAAATAGCAATTATTAAAATCAAAATAATAATTAATTTATCAGAGCAACAAAATAGCCTAAATCAAAAAGTGGAAGTCGAGTTATTTATTAGGCACAAAAAAACCGCTTCTTTCGGAGCGGTTTTTGGCACTACAATTTTTCAAACTACAATTACTCTCTCGGCAACTTTATGGCAAAACATTAGCTTTCGCAGTACCACAGTGAGAGTATCGCATACATCCAGATTATTGCTTTTAGTTTATTTAAGCATCATGTATTTCTTTATTTCTGCATCTGAAATTTTGGGATTAGCTCCTTCTTGACCCGCTACTAATGCTCCAATGGCACAAGCGTAATTCAAAGATTTTTGAGGAGATTTTCCCTTTAGCAACCTAACTATTAGAGTGGCTAAAAAAGAATCCCCCGCGCCAACGGTATCAACCACTTTAATAAAATAACCACTGTTGTAATAAAATTTATTGTTAGTATACAAAACGGCTCCAAAAGCTCCCTTGGTTACACAGACTTGTTTCGTGTTTGTTTTTTCAGCGATGAACTTGATGTTTTGTTCAAAAGAATTATAAGGGGACTCTAATTTTCGGCTTATTTCCCATAACTCTTCATCATTGAGTTTAATAAAGTCAGCCTTTGACATCAATTCTAGAAGTACTTCTGTTCTATAATAGGGAGCTCTTAGATTGGCATCAAAAACTTTATATTTAGCTTTATCCAACAAAGCATACAAGGTTGATCTGGAAATTTCATCCCTACAGATTAAGCTACCAAAAATAAAAACATCTGATGCTGAAACCTTTTCAATCATTTCATTTGTCAACGTGATTTTATCCCAGGAAGAAGGATATAGAATGTCATAAGAAGCATTTCCTTTATCATTAATCATTACATTAACAACTCCGGTTTTATAGTCCTCTCCAACTTGAATGGAATTGGAACTGACATTCTGATTATTTATATAGGACAATATTTCATCTCCATCTTCGTCTAAACCAACGCGGCTTATGATGGTGGATTCAATGCCTAAATTCTTCATTCTTAAGGCTACATTTAATGGCGCTCCTCCAATCTTTTTGTGAGATGGAAATACATCCCATAAGACCTCTCCGAAACAAACTGCTTTTAAATTGTTTTTCTTTTTCATAATGCTCAAAATTAAGAGCCGGCAAAATAACCTGCAGGCTCACCTTTTATCATTTTAATATTTTTGATTTACACCAAATTTATCACTTTAAATCCGGATACTTTTCAATTATTGAACTTCATTTATTTCCAGCAATACACTGGTTCTTTTCAAATTAACATTAGGATTAAATCCTGCTTTCATCAAAAAATCACCTGTATATACTTTATTGGAAGCAATTGATGAAGTTACCCCTGGATATAAGTTAATTTCTTTTACCTTATATTTTTTCTTTGGATTTAATCCATTCAATACCACCGGTTGCTCCGTTGCGGTTATAGCATATCTGTTATTGACTAAATAGGTAAAAACAATCGCCTTGCTTTTATCTGGATTTACATACATTAAAGCTGCAATATCATTTTCGTGAGGATTGACTAGACGATACATTGCGCCGCGCCAAACTATATCTTTAAATGAATTGTAATTTATTATAGCTTGTTTGCAGAATATTTTATCCTTTTCGTCCAATTTTCCTGCTACAATATCAAAACCTAATTTGCCCATACTAGCCACATCAACCTTAAATTTCAACGGTTGTTTTCCCCAATCGGTAACGTGATTATCCACAGCAATGGAAGGAAAAAAATAGGAGTAATCCCATTGAACAAAAATTCTTTCTAAAGGCTCTGTGTCATCTGTTGGCCAAAATTCTGTGAAATATTTCAGCAATTCATAATCACCACGACCGCCGCCTCCGGAACATAACATCATGGGAACCTTCGGATATTTTGCTCGAATTCGCTGAAGCACTTTGTACAATCCCTCCGTGTAATCTACATACAAATTAGATTGCGGCAATCCTTTTTTATTAAGATAAGATGAATAAGCGTTATAAATTACCGCATTACAATCCCATTTTATAAATGCCAGTTCTGGATTTTTTACGAATAGATTATCCACAATCCCAAAAACAAAATCCTGTACTTCGGGATTAGACAAGTCCAACACCATTTGATTTCTATAATAAATTTCAGGCCTTTGCGGTTGTTTTATAACCCAATCAGGATGCTTTTCATAGAGTTCACTCTTTGGGTTTACCATTTCAGGTTCAATCCAAATACCAAATTTTATTCCTTCTTTTTGAGCTTCTTTTACCAAATAGCCCAAACCACTCGGTAGTTTCTTCTTGTTTTCCTGCCAATCCCCAAGACCTGCATCATCATTATTTCTTGGATATTTGTTGCCAAACCAGCCATCGTCCAATAAAAACAGATCGACACCCAAATCTTTTGCGTCTTTAAACAAGCCTGTTATTTTATTTTCATCAAAATCAAAATAGGTAGCTTCCCAATTGTTTAGTAGTGTAAGTCGTTCGCCCTGACCATCAAGAAGTCTGTATTTTCTTGCCCAATCGTGAAGATTTCTGCTGTCCTCTCCTGTTCCGTTGTTAGATAAGGCATAGATTAGAGCAGGTGTTTTAAAAATTTCATTTGGAGCCAGGGAATATTCCGAGGCAAATGGATTAATCCCTGCAATGAGTCGAAGGTTTTTATGAGAATCGATTTCAAAATCAAGCTTAAAATTGCTACTCCAAGCTAATTGGCCCAGCATAACGCTTCCTTCATTTTCTGAGG
>CALPPA020000070.1 GCA_943325355.2 Klebsiella pneumoniae
GATTCTTATAATGCTGATAATTTTTTAGCAGCGGGTTACATTTATGGGGAGTTTCCATTAAAAAAATGGGATATCTCCGGAGGAATACGTGTAGAACATAATATATTATCGCTTCAAAGTGCAACAGATTCAGGATTGATTGATATAGAAAACCCTGTAACTTCTATATTACCTTCCCTAAATGTAGGCTATAATATTAGCGACAAAGCATTGGTAAGATTTGCTTACAGTAGGACTGTAAATAGACCCGAATTTAGAGAAATAGCTCCTTTCTTGTTCTATGATTACGAGAATGAAGCGGCAAGAGTAGGAAACCAAAATCTGAAAACAGCTGATATAGATAACCTAGATTTGCGTTACGAATTTTATCCAAGCAAGGGAGAAACAGTGAGTATCGGTGGTTTTTACAAAAGATTTTCTAACCCAATTGAAAATGTTACTCAAATTACAACCGAACAACCACAATTTAACTATGCGAATGCAAAGAGTGCTTTTAATTATGGTGCAGAAATAGAACTTAGAAAATCTTTTAAAGAGCTAACAGATAATCTATATTTAGGTAGACTTTCGGTAAATCTTAATGCTTCTTATATTTTTTCAGAAGTGGATTTAGGTAGCGATGTAACTTCCCAACAGCAAGTTCGTGCTTTGCAGGGTCAATCTCCCTATATTGTTAACGTGGCCTTAGGCTATGCCGATGAATCTGGTTTTTCTACCAATTTAATTTATAACCGTTTTGGGGATCGTATCTTCTCTGTTGGCGATGTGAATTTTCCAACGATTTATGAGCTTTCTCGAAATAGCTTAGATTTCACAGTTTCTAAAGTCTATAAAAAAACCACTTTGAAATTAGGAATTCAAAACTTGTTGGATGCTAAATATCAATTTTACGAAGATTCAAACAGAGATGAAGAAATTAACAAAAGTAATGACAATCCAACATCAGTTTTTAAGAGAGGCGCGCTTGTATCTCTTAACGTATCCCATAATTTTTAAACAAATAATAAACATTAATTCAAAAAAATAATGAAAAATAATTTAATTTTAAAAGCTAGTATCTTTCTTATGTTACTTTCGGTGTCTCTAACATCTTGCAGTAATGATGATAATCCTATTGTGGTCAATATAATTCCACCTCCAGCTGTAATTCCACCTACAGAATTAGTTGGTGACTTAGCAACTCGCACACTAACAAAAGATAAAAAATATCTTATCAAAGGGCAAGTGTTTGTTAGAACAGGAGTAGTTTTAACAATACAGCCTGGTACTGTGATTTTTGGAGATAAGGCAACGAAAGGAACTCTAGTTATTGACAGAGGTGGTAAACTTATGGCAGAAGGGACAGCTGCTGAACCAATTGTATTTACTTCCGCTTTAGCTCCGGGGACTCGTGATAGAGGAGATTGGGGTGGTATAGTTATATTAGGTAATGCTCCTGTGAATCAACCTAGTCCAGCAATAGAAGGGATAACGCCTGCAGTTATTTTTGGAGGTACAGATAATGCAGACAACTCAGGTGTTTTAAAATACGTACGTGTTGAATTCGCGGGTATCGAGTTAACTCCAAACAACGAAACGAACTCAATTACTTTGGGTGGTGTAGGTAGTGGAACTAAAATGGACTATACGCAAGTCTCTTTTGGAGGCGATGACGGGTTTGAGTGGTTTGGAGGTTCTATGAACTCAAAAAACTTAGTTGCATTTGCAATGTGGGATGATTGTTTTGATGTAGATTTCGGTTTCACCGGAAAAGTACAATTCGCAGTATCTGTGCGTTATGGTAGCTACGCCGATCAATCTGGATCAAATATTTTTGAAACGGATAACGGGCCTAATGATAATGTAACTACTTTAGTAACAACAGGAGTTTTCTCTAACGTTACAGGAATTGGACCTAGAGCTACAAACACCCAATCTATCAACGGTAACTATCAACACGCGATCGATGCTAGAAGAAGAACTGCTTTGACTATTGCCAACTCAGTATTCGTGGGTATGCCAAGAGGTTTGCGTTTTAACCAACAATCCGTTTTTGATAATTATGCTGCAAGTACAGGTATAATGACAAATAATTATATGAGCGCTCCATTAGTACCAACCTCTGTGGGCACTGGTATGACAGCTACGGCATCATCTGTTGATACGTGGTGGAAAGCGTCTAACGTAATGGATATAAGAACAGATTTACCAGCAGTTTACTTGGAGCTTGGTTTGAACACCAACATCTTTTTCGGAACGAATACAAGTACAGGATATTCTTCTAATCCAGATTTTAGAATAACTTCTACAGGAATATTAGCTTCTGGTGCTGCTTTCACTAATCCTAAGTTAACAGATACTTTCTTTACAGCAACAACTTATAGAGGTGCTTTTGGAAGTACTGATTGGACTGATGGTTGGGCTGAATTTAACCCAGTAACGAAAGCTTATTAGTCAATAAAAATCAATATATTTAAAGAGCTTAATCAAAAGATTAGGCTTTTTTTTTAATCATTAAAATGAATATGAAATTTATTTATTCCTTATTTATTATTGTACTCTTTTGTTCTTGTCAAAAAGAGCCTAAGAAAATTTTGGCTACAGACTATTTAAATAGAAAACAAATAGAAGCATTTAAGTATGATATCATTCGTTATAGTGATATAGTAGTAAAAAATGCTACTCACGATACAAAATTTCAGACAAAATTTGATTCAATTTATACTATAAAAGCAAAAAGCGCGGAACTTTACTACTACTATGTTGATGAGAATTCGAATGAAATATATTTTGCTATTGCGAGAATCGCCCCTAGTTTAAAAGTTAAAAGAGTAGTCACCGCGGGTAAATTGACCAAAGATAAAGATGGAAATATCACTTTTTACGAGGAAGCATTTAGAACCTGGAAAATGGAGATTCCCGAATTAAAAATAAAAAGCAAACTCCTTTTTGAAAAATATATTCAGGGGGAAGATTTAACAGAATACTATACCAAAAATTCAAAAGGGGAGTTTTTCATAGAGTTCCCAGACGATATCAATTATTATGATATCAATTTGAGAAGATGGGAAACCAAGAAATAGCATTTTTTAATAATGTACTATACAAAAGAAAGCTCATCATTTTATGATGAGCTTTCTTAATTTTCAAGGTGCAAGTTAAGTATGTTTATTTTGCACTTGAAATGAGTATGTTAACTACTATAAAACAGGTTCTTTATTTATGATTACAACTTGAACAATGTTGTTGTTTTTGTAATCAACTTCTTTTGTAACAAAAGAGCTTTCAAAATACTGCCATTTACCGTGTTTTTTACCATCTCGATATTGGGCAATTGCTTGTACATTTCCTTCCTCTGTATAAGAAATCCATTTTCCTTCTAGTTTCCCATCTGCAAAATTTCCAACTTGCTTGACGTTTCCGTTTTCATAGTAGTAAGTTGCTCTAACTTGATCGTCTACGTTTTCTAATTTAGGTTTATTTTGAGAAAATATAACTACCGAAACCATCATCATTGAAATTAATAACATCTTTTTCATAATACTTTGTTTTATCATTAATAATTACATAACAAACATACATATTATTTTACAATAAAAAAATTATTTGGTAACAATTTGTTAACATTGAAATATTTTTAGACTGAATAGATGTATTACATAAATAAAAATGTGGGTTATTACAGTAATTGCAAGACTTTTATTTGTTTAATTTTATACCAAAATTATAACAATGCCAACCTTGAAAACCATAGAACTCACTACCCTCGACGAAATGTTTGCTCAATTCGAAATAATTCGTCATTTGTACCCCAATATCTCCGCAGATAAATACAAAGCCTATCTAGAAGCAATGATTCCGCACAATTATACACAAATTGCGATTTTCGAGGGAGAAGAATGTGTTGGACTCACTGGATTATGGTACGGAATCAAACTATGGTGTGGCAAGTATATGGAAATTGATAATTTTATAGTGCATCCTGAGTATCGATCCAAAGGAATTGGTAAACTGCTAACCGATTATGTCAATCAAAAAGCAACCGATTTAGACTGCACAATGATTGTTCTTGATGCCTTTACCGGAAATTTTACAGCTCATCGGTTCTATTACAACCAAGGGTATAATCCCAGAGGATTCCATTTCATTAAAACGTTGAATGAAGAAGGATTGACTTAGCAAGTAGGGTTATAAACTATTTGGATTGAAATAATAAAATCAGGATTAAACCAAAGAATTGGTTATTTTTGCTTTATAAAAAATAACAGACACTCTTTTGGGATTATATAAAAATCTTTTCAAACAAACGGCTATTTATGGACTCGCAACGGTTTTACCTCGTATGCTGAGTTTCTTGCTAGTGCGATTATACACTGGAATTCTCCCTACAGCAGAATATGGCGAAGTTTCCATCTTATTGTCTTGGATGGTTTTTTTCAATGTGATTTTGTCTTATGGAATGGAAACTGGCTTTTTCAGGTTTTATAATTCTGAAAATGACAAGCAAAATGTTATTGCTACTGCTACGATTTCAATATTTTGGTCCACTATTTTCTTCCTTTTCGGCGCTTTGATTTTCAGAAATTTATTGGCGACATTGGGAAATGTCGATGTGCAATATGTTACCTATTCTATTTGGATCCTGGCGTTGGATGCCTTGGTAATTATTCCATTTTCAAAACTTCGCGCGAATCAACGTCCCATAAAGTACGCTGCCATTAAGATTGGAAATGTGATAGTGAACCTCGGGTTAAATATTTTCTTTTTGTTGTATTTACCGCAATTAGCCGAAGCCAATCCCAATTCGGTTCTTGATAATTTATATTTCGAAAACTTCGAAATTGGCTATATTTTCGTGGCTAATCTCTTGGCTAGTTTAGTAACATTGATAGTGCTTTCTCCCAATTATCTCAATCTAAATCGAAATTTCGATCCATTACTTTGGAAAAAAATGATGAAATACGGCTTGCCAATACTTGTAGCAGGAATTGCTTTTGCCGTCAACGAGCATTTCGATAAAATATTATTGGGATATTTACTTCCAGAAAATATCGCGAAATCGGAAGTTGGAGCCTATTCTGCTTGTTACAAACTCGGGCTATTTATGGTCCTGTTTGCTACAGCTTTCCGCCTGGGAATAGAACCTTTTTTCTTCAGTCATTCTAAGAATGAAAATGCGCCAACGACTTATGCAATAATCACCAAGTATTTTGTGATATTTGGTTCGTTAATACTGCTCAGTGTTATCGTTTTTGCCGATGTTTTAAAGTTTTTGCTCCTCGACGACAAATCCTATTGGGATGCGATGAAAGTGGTACCATTAATTATTTTGGCTAACTTTTGTTTAGGAATTTACAACAATCTTTCCGTTTGGTACAAACTCACCGATAAAACACAAATAGGAGCTTATATTTCAATTGTTGGTGCAGTACTAACTTTGGGTTTAAACTATTTATTAATACCAAAATACAGTTATTATGGCTCAGCAATTGCCACTATTGTAGCCTACGGAAGTATGATGATTATTTCCTATGTACTTGGAAATAAATATTACCCAATTCCGTATGATATGGAAAAAATAGGTCGATATTTGGGCTTGTCCATCTTGTTTTCTATTATTTCTTTCTATGGATTTAGAGAAAATTATTTCGTTGGAATTCCTTTATTAATAGGCTTTATGTATTTCATATACCACAACGAAAAAGAAACAATATTAGGTTTTTTAAAACGAAAATAATAAAATCATATATCTAGTACGGACAGGTCGCGACCTGTCCCTACGTATTTTTAAAATAATTAAAATGAAAATAAATATCATCAATAAATCGCAACACGACTTGCCCAACTATGAATCCATAGCCTCGGCAGGAATGGATTTGCGTGCCAATCTAAACGAATCCATAACCTTGAAACCCTTGGAAAGAACCATTGTAAAAACAGGTCTTTTCATCGAATTACCTATAGGTTATGAAGCACAAGTTCGTCCCAGAAGTGGTTTGGCAGCAAAAAAAGGAATCACTGTGCTCAATTCACCTGGAACTGTCGATGCGGATTACCGTGGAGAAATAGGAGTAATTTTGGTAAATTTATCCAATGAAGCATTCGTCATCGAAAACGGTGAACGGATTGCCCAACTCATCATAGCAAAACACGAAAGAGCCGAATGGATTGAAGTTAAAGAATTATCCGAAACATCAAGAGGCGAAGGCGGTTTTGGAAGTACGGGAGTGAAGTAAAATTTAATAATTTAAAGATTGAAAAATTCAAAGATTCTCGATAAATTTTTAAATCTTTCAATCATTTAATCTTTTAATATAAAAAAATGAAAATAATAGTACCCATGGCTGGACGAGGATCCAGATTAAGACCACACACCTTAACAATCCCAAAACCCTTAATTCCTATTGCTGGAAAACCTATTGTACACCGTTTGGTCGAAGATATTGCAGGGGTTTTGAATCAAGATATTGAAGAAATTGCCTTTATCATTCACGAAAGCTTTGGCAAAAAAGTTGAAGAAGATTTAATCGCCATTGCCGAAAAATTGGGTTCAAAAGGAACCATTTATTACCAAAACGAAGCATTGGGAACTGGTCACGCGATTATGTGTGCGAAAGAATCTTTGAGCGGACCAGCAGTAATTGCTTATGCCGACACTTTGATTCGGGCCGATTTCGATTTAGACCAACATGCCGATAGCGTGATTTGGGTAAAAAAAGTAGATCAACCGGAAGCTTTTGGTGTAGTCAATTTGAACGAAGCCAATCAAATTATTGAATTGGTCGAAAAACCAAAGGAATTTGTTTCAGACCTTGCCGTTATCGGAATTTATTTTTTTAAAGATGTTGCCGTTCTTAAAAACGAACTTCAATATGTTTTGGACAACAATATCATCAACGGTGGCGAATATCAAATTAATGACGGAATCAAGCAAATGATGGCAAAAGGTATGGTTTTTGTACCGGGAGAAGTTGCCGAGTGGATGGATTGCGGAAACAAAGACGTTACAGTGGAAACTAATTCCAGAATGTTGGGGTTCTTGCACAACGACGGAGAGCATTTGGTAGATTATGATGTGAAATTGGAGAATTCAACCATCATTCCGCCTTGTTATATTGGGAAAGATGTGGTTTTGATTAACGCAACAGTGGGTCCAAATGTGTCTTTAGGAAAAGGATGTCACGTGAGTAATAGTTCGATAAAAAACAGTTTGATACAAACCCATTCGCACATTAAAAACGCCAATTTAGACAACGCGATGATTGGAAGTCACGCTAGTTTTGATGGTAATTTTATCAGTATTAGTATTGGTGATTATTCAGTTTTAGAATAATTAATTAGTAGAGAATGTTTTTGTCACATCGAGCGCAGTCGAGATGCAATGCTAGTTTTTGTCACTCGACTACACTCGGGATGACAATCTCGAACCGACAATCGAACTAATTTATAATAAATGAAAAAAACGGTTTCATTCTTTTTATTCTTGGTTTTGCTTTGCAATTCAGCTATGCTATTGGCGCAAGCCGAGCCAGAATCAATTGTGCCGGATGACGATAAATTTCAAGATTATTTTTATGAATCCTTAAAGCAAAAGGGAATCGAAAATTATGATAAAGCCATTATAGAATTAGAAAATTGTTTGAAATTGAAACCAAATGATGCTGTAGTTTATTCTGAAATGGGGAAGAATTATTTTGCCTTAAAAAAATACGAACAAAGCTATTTATCCTTCGAAAAAGCCTCGGAAATTGACCCCAAAAACAAGTGGTATTGGGCAGGAATGTATGAGGTGAATTACAAAACTAAGAATTACAGCCAAGCCATAATCACAGTTTCTAAATTGGTTGAGTTAGACCCAAAATACAAAGAGGATTTAATGGAACTTTATATGAACACGCAACAATTTGACAAAGCGCTCGTTCTTATCAATGAGTTGAATGAAAATGTTGGAAAATCTGAAAGACGTGATTTGTATAAAGCCCAAATTTTGTCTCAAGGAAAATTTCAAAACACTGAAATAGACAATCTATTAGAACAAATCAATAAGAATCCAAAAGAAGAATCAAATTACATTGCTTTAATTAATTTGTATTCGGATAAGAATGAAATTCAAAAAGCAATCGAGATTACCAAAAAGCTGGAAACAGCCATTCCAACTTCAGAATGGGCGCAAGTGGGATTATTCAAATTTTATTTAGACAAAAATGATGGGCCAAAAGCGATTAACTCGATGAATATTGTTTTGGCAAGTAAAAAAATAGATTCTAAAATTAAACACCGAGTCTTAAACGAATTTTTAATTTATGTCAGCAAAAATCCAAAATATTCGCCAGATTTAGAGAAAGCAATGTCGTACTTTGACAAAGACCTAGATGTAAATAGTGCTAAGGGATTTGGAAAATACTATCAAAATAAGAAGCAATGGGA
>CALPPA020000071.1 GCA_943325355.2 Klebsiella pneumoniae
ACATAGGGTATAATACACTTGGAAAAAACTTTAAATTGGGGTTGACCATCAATTTGTAATATAAAAATTTAGTTCTATAAAAAAAAAGCTCCGCAAAAACGCGTAGCCTTTTTTGTGTATTAATTTGCCATTTATTCCAATGCTTTCAGCAAGCCTTCAGGAGCTTTCTCAATGTACATTTGATTACTTCCTTTAGCTGATTTAGTATCTTTAAAGAATTCAAATTCAACAAATTCTTTAGGTTCTTTTGTTTTTCCTATTCCAGTAATTTTAGCAATAGCTAGATTGAGTAATGGTTCCGTTGATGTTCCTAGCACTCCCAAATTACTCAATGATTCTTTTAGAGGAAAAGTTGGAGTAAGCCCACTTTGATAATCGCCAAAACCTACACTATTCACAATTTTTAAGACTAAGGGTTGCATTGCATAACGGTGGTTAGGGTTTCTTTTTTCTTTTCCAAATGTTGGAGAATCATATAAAGTAACTGAACCAACATTTTTCCCAACGGTTATATCACCTATTTGAACCACATTCATATAGGGTTTCAATCCGTTTATTACTAATTCACTTGCCGAGGCAGAACTTCTTGAAGTTAGAATATAAATTTTTGTCATATTCAAGCTGTTGATTGGAGTAGTTCCAATTTTGTCAACAAAAAAGTCTTTCAATGACTCAGGGTTATTAGTTGAATAATACGATTCTATTTTTGCATTCCATTGTTGTTTTGAAAAAACTTGTCCTGTAAAAGAACCCGTAATCATACTTGCCAATCGTGTTGCTGTTTGTACGGAACCACCTCCGTTATATCGTAAGTCAAGAACTAAATCTGTAATTCCTTGAGATTTTAATGTGCCAAAAGCCTCGTTTAATTTAGTGTCGTAATTCGAATAAAAACCATTGTACAGTAAATAACCTATTTTTTTCGATCCAGAAGTGATTAACGTGTTTACCAAAATTGGATTTTCGTCCAATACTGTTTTTGTCAGAGCTACTGTTTTTCCATTTGGAGTAAAGGCTCCCCCGTTTATGTCAGCCATATTCAAGGTATAGTCATTATTGGATCCAAATAACAATGCATTGTAATTAGTATCTGTAAGTTGGGTTCCATTTACCCCATAAAAAACATCACCACGCTTAATGTTTTTTGTTGAAGCATCTGAATTTGGAATAATATAACGTACCCAACCTATAATTTGGTTAGAACCTGAAGTTTTATAACTTAAACCAAATTCTACTCCGTTATTATTTGTTGTTCCTTGAAGAGCACCTTCGAGTTCTAGGTAATCATCCACAATCCAACTAAATCTATCAATGTTTTTATCGACTCTCAATGCTTCAAATAAATCTTCTGGTTTTGGATAACCAGCCAAAAAGGAATTTAATTCAGTTTGAGTTTTAAATTTATTGTCCGACAAATTAGGCACATCAGCTTGCCATAAATAGTAAAGGTTCATCCCTTTCCATACGAAATCATTGATGTCTAGATTGTTTGGAACTGCAACATCATCATTGTCTTGGCAACTTTGGAATGTAAATGCAGCTAAAAGGAATAGAATTAAAAATTTGAAGGTTGTTTTCATATTTGGGTATTGGTTTTATAAAGTAAATAAAATTTTAAAAATTTTATATCTATCTTTATCATCAAAAGCTATTCCAATATACAATAAAAAGATAAATTTTTAAGATTTTATGGTAATGGCAAGGGCTTTGTAATTATTTTTGTAAAGATAAATTTTTTAAACTCAATTATATAACATTAAATAATGAAAAAAATTATATTAACATTTGTTTTTTCTATAGTTTCAATTGTTTGTTTTGCTCAATCGGCATTCGATAAATATGACGGACAAGATGGTGTGACCTCGATACTAGTCAACAAAAAAATGTTCCAAATGATGGCTAGTGTAAAGGTTGATGCCAACGATAAAGAAACTCAACAGTATTTAAATTTGATAAAAAAGTTAGATAACCTCAAAGTCTTTACAACAACTAGTTCAAAAATTTCGGCAGATATGAAATCAACTGCAGAAATCTATAATAAAACTGCTGGTTTAGAGGAGTTTATGAAAGTAAATAATGGCAGTGAAAACATAAAAGTATGGGTAAAATCTGGAGATAGCAATCAAATCAAAGAGCTTTTGATGGTTGGTAAAGAAGTCAATAATGCAAATGAAATGGTATTAATGTCATTGACTGGTGATTTTACTATGGATGATATTTCAATACTCACTGATAAAATGAAAATTCCTGGTGGAGCAGAATTAAAAAAAGCTACAAAAAAATAGTAGGAATATGTCCTTTTTCTACAATAAAAAAAATACCTCGATCGAGGCATTTGTTTTAATTCATTAATTCTACAATGTTTTATATCGCTCAATACTTTTTGAAGAAATATCAGATAATTTATATTTCTTGAATAACATATCGAAGTATAATTTTGATTTATGGAAATCTTTATCTTTATAATAATAATTCCCTAAGTATTCTAGCATTTGAATTGAATCATATCCTTTTTCTATTACTCTTTCATACGTTTTTGGAACATCAACAAGCGCATATTTTTGTTTGCTAATAGAATCGTAAAAAACGGTTTGGGAATTTGCATTGAATACACCCATTATTATAAATGAAAAGATAAAAAACACCAATGACTTTTTTTTTGTTATTGTTTTGGTTTCTTTCATATATATGCTGTTATTTTAGTAAATGGGGAGGCTAAATTACACTTTTGTAATTAAAATGCAAACTTATTTATTCTTTTCTATGAATAAAACGCTCGTATTCTTAAAATTTTACTGAAATATGATTTTTTTTTAGCTGTGTTCTATTTCCGATAATCTCCCATTTTTGTTTATTCGTGACCACGGCGGGATTGACTTCGTCCTTCCCACAAAGATCCGCTTTGAAAATAAAAATGCTTCAAAAAAATTCCAAGTAAACTTGATTATTTTTGAAGCATTTCTATTTATTCGTGACCACGGTGGGATTTGAACCCACACGCCCTTTCGAGCACCAGCCCCTCAAGCTGGCAAGTCTACCGTTTCTCCACGTGGCCGTTAATAAAAAACTGGAGAGACGCTGCATTGCAATGTATCTCCAGTTTTTGTGACCTGACTGGGTCTCGAACCCAGGACCCCAACATTAAGAGTGATGTGCTCTACCAACTGAGCTATCAAGTCTTCAGACTATCAAGATTCTATTAACGTATTGCATTATATTGTGACCCGACTGGGGCTCGAACCCAGGACCCCATCATTAAAAGTGATGTGCTCTACCAACTGAGCTATCGAGTCATTTTCTTTTCTTGAATGCGGGTGCAAATATAAGGTCTTATTTTCAATTTTTCAAAGCTATTTTATTATAAATTTGTCTTTTTTAAACAAAAGCACTTAATGCCTTAGTATATAAGGTTTTATTCATATGAGAAAAATTATTTTATTAGGTTATATGGGCTGTGGCAAGTCAACAATTGCCAGTAGGCTATCAAAAATTACCAATATTCCTTATGTAGATTTGGACAAAAGTATCGAAGAGAGAGTAAATTTGTCTATAAAAAAAATATTCGAACAAAGAGGAGAGATTTATTTTAGAAAGCTCGAGCACGAAATTTTTGTAGAACTATTAAATTCTCAGGAGAATATAATCATAGGATTAGGTGGTGGAACTCCTTGCTATGCCAATAATCACGAATTATTGAAAGGAGAAAACATAATTTCTATTTATTTGAAAGCATCAGTTGAAACATTGTTTAGCAGGCTAGTTTCCAATAAAGGCAAACGTCCAATCATTGCTGATAAAACTGATGAAGAATTGAAAGAATTCATTGCCCAACATCTTTTTGAAAGAAGCTTTTATTACAATCAAGCTGAATATAAACTGAGTATCGACGGTAAGACTAAAGACGAAACGACACAAGATATTCTTGCCATTCTAGCTTAAATAGGCATAACTATCCCCGTTTTCATCAAAAAAAACCTCCACGTGTTCTAATGATGATGTTGAAAGAGAGATTCCTTTAAAATCAGCTTTTACAGGATATTTTTTGTGGTTTCTATCCACTAGAATCGCTGTCTTGAATTTTTTTAATGGTACGTCAAGAAAATGTCTTACAGCATAAATCAAAGTTGTTCCGGAGTTTAAAACGTCATCAACTAGAACTAATCCTTTATTGGTATACTCTTCTTTTGTTAAAGAAGTTATTACGGATGATTCTGGATTTTGTTTATTGATTTTAACTTCACAAAGTGAGACTTTTAATGTAGAAATTGTATTCAAAGAAGCTGCTATTTTTTTGGCAAAAATAAATCCATTGGAAGCAATTCCAGCAATAACAATTTCTTCTTCGTCTACAAATGTTTCATAGATTTGATAAGCAATTCTTTTTATTTTATGTTCTATTTCTTGATTCGATAAGATGATATTCCTGTTCATTTTAAAAATTTTAGAGTTTAGTCCCGATAATTAAAGGGGTGAAATTGCTATTGACATTGCCATTGAATTTTCATTTTATTCATTTGTTTCGTTTCCAAAATCAGTTAAATCCCTGCGGTCTTTTTTTGTTGGTCGACCATCCCCATTTTTTCGATAATGTTCTTTCGATAATTTTAGTAATTCTAAATGTTCATAAACTTCGGCTGGTGTTTCATTTTTTCGATACATATCAACCAATTTGGCACCCAATCGATTTTCTGGAATATCTAACACCGTTATGATTTGCGTGATTTGGTCCTTCCTAAAAGTGATTTTATCAGTCGGGAAAACTTCCTTTGAAGGTTTTGCAACTTGACCATTTACAGTGACATGATTTTTTTTACAGGCTTCCGTAACCATATTACGAGTTTTGTAATAGCGCACACACCATAAATATTTGTCTATTCTCATAAATTTTCCAAAATCAAAGTTAAATTGTTTACAAAAATAAATCAAAATTGTATCTTGCGCACTTAAAAATCAGCTATAATGAACAAATTTAAGTTTTATTTTATTGTAACAATTACAACACTCTCTTTATTTTCATGTGACAAGAATGACCCAGTTGAAATTACACCACCCAGAGCGTATGCTGAACAATATAAAACTGATATTGCTGACATTGAAAAGTATTTAAACACTTATTATATCACTGTTGTAAATAATCCAGGAAAAACAGATGATCAAGATGTAACAATAACAAAAATACCTGATGGAGGAACACAACGTTCTATTATGTCTTATAAAGATGCAGCTACTTACCCTAAACTTTTGATTAGAAATGTAAAGCTGCATGATGTCGATTACAAATTATATTATTTAGTTTTAAGACCAGGGATTGGAGAATCTCCTTGTAATGTTGATGGCGTTTTCACCTCTTACAGAGGCGATTATTTGCAACGTGTAGCAGCAACTACGACAACTCCAGTAACTCCGGAGTATATCTCAGCTACTAAATTTGAAGAGATAAAATTCCCTCAATCATTTTTTAGTTTATACAGCACGGTATCGGGTTGGGGTGAAACATTTCCGCAGTTTAAAAAGGGAACCTTTACAACAAATAATGATGGATCTGTTTCTTACTACGATTTTGGTGCAGGGGTAATGTTTTTGCCTTCAGGGTTAGCTTATTATAATAATGGAGCGGGTTCTATTCCAGCTTATTCCCCACTAGTATTTAGTTTTAAATTATATGAAATCCAAAGATTAGATCAAGATAATGATGGCGTTCCTTCGTTTCAAGAGGACTTAAATGGTGATGGTTATGTATACATCTATTCAAATACATTAAACTACCCTACTCCTCCCGATGATGAAATACGTTATGCTGATGATAAACCTGATAAAGATGGAATTCCAAATTTCTTTGACATTGACGATGATGGAGATAACTATACTACTAAACTAGAAATCACAAAACCTGATGGCAGTAATTTGCTTCTTGACGGACCTAGTTTGTATTATCCTTATAATCCAATTATTTCAACTCCTACGAAGGCAACTGATGAAAAAAGAGGTATTCCTTCATACGATAAAGTTACTAAACTATTTGATTATACATCACCAGGTAGGTTGAGGATACATATTGATAAAGAGTATCCAATTAAACCATAATTTGGTAATCACTTTACAAATAAAAAACCTCGAAAATATAAACTTTCGAGGTTTTTTTATGGTTAAAAAATAGATGTAACTTTATTTTCTCTTAATAACTTTTTCTACAGCTGCAACAATAGCTTGATTATTCAACTTGTATTTCTCCATTAATTGCTCTGGGGTTCCGCTTTCGCCAAAGCTATCCTGAACAGCAACAAACTCCTGTGGAGATGGAGTATTCAATGCCAAAACTCTAGCAACGCTTTCGCCAAGACCACCTAAAATATTATGCTCTTCGGCAGTAACTACACATTTTGTTTTTGCCAATGATTTCAAAATTGCTTCTTCGTCTAATGGTTTGATGGTGTGAATATTGATTACTTCGGCAGAAATTCCTTTGGCTTCCAAAGCTTCGGCAGCAACAAGCGCTTCCCAAACTAAATGTCCTGTGGCAATAATAGTGACATCTGTTCCTTCGTTTAATAGAATTGCTTTTCCAATAACGAAAGGTTCGTCAGCTGGCATAAAGTTAGGCACAACCGGACGACCAAAACGCAAATAAGCTGGGCCATGATGATCTGCTAATGCTATTGTCGCTGCTTTGGTTTGATTGTGATCACAGGTATTGATTACGGTCATTCCCGGCAACATTTTCATTAGTCCAATGTCTTCTAATATCTGGTGGGTTGCGCCATCTTCGCCCAAAGTCAATCCTGCATGTGAAGCACAAATTTTTACATTTTTATCAGAATACGCCACTGATTGACGAATCTGATCGTACACTCTTCCAGTTGAAAAGTTAGCAAAAGTTCCTGTGAAAGGAA
Organism: Klebsiella pneumoniae; assembly: GCA_943325355.2. Lineage (GTDB taxonomy): Bacteria > Bacteroidota > Bacteroidia > Flavobacteriales > Flavobacteriaceae > Flavobacterium. Next base: position 6,891 of record CALPPA020000071.1, read on the forward strand.
TTTTTCCACCAATGGTTAATCCTGCTGCTATTCCAATCATGTTGGCCTCGGCAATCCCAATCTGGAAAAAACGCTCTGGATGATTTTTCTTGAAATCATCAAATTTTAATGAGCCAATTAAATCCGCACAAAGTGCCACCACATTTTCATTGGTTTGTCCCAATTGAGTCATTCCCACTCCAAAACCCGAGCGAGTATCTTTACTTCCTGTATTTATATATTTTTTCATTTTTCTAACTTAGATTTTTAGCAGTATTCGACTGAACACTAATTACTGAACACTGAACACTTTCTAATAGTCGCTTTCGCCTTCAGTATAGTTTTGACTCAAAGCGTTTTCTAATTGAGCATCGTTTGGTGCTTTACCGTGCCAAGCGTGACTATACATCATATAATCTACTCCGTTACCCATTTCGGTGTGCAATAAAACACAAACTGGTTTTCCTTTTCCAGTTCTGGATTTGGCATCCGTCATTCCGGCGATAATCGCTTCGATATTGTTTCCCTCTTTGATTTCGAGAACGTCCCAATCAAAAGCTTCGAATTTGGCACGAATACTTCCCATTGCCAATACTTCGTCTGTTGTTCCGTCAATTTGTTTTCCGTTCAAATCGATAGTGGCAATTAGATTGTCCACCTTTTTGGCTGAAGCATACATAATGGCTTCCCAGTTTTGACCTTCCTGCAATTCTCCATCGCCATGCAAAGTGTAAATAAGGTGATTGTCACCGTTCAACTTTTTGGCTTGAGCCGCACCAATTCCTACTGATAATCCTTGACCCAAAGAACCCGAGGCAATTCTAACACCAGGTAAACAATCGTGCGTTGTTGGGTGACCTTGTAATCTGGAATTGATAAGGCGGAAAGTGGCTAATTCCGAAACCGGAAAATAACCGCTTCTTGCCAATACGCTGTATAAAACAGGTGAAATATGACCGTTAGAAAGGAAGAATAAATCTTCACCCATTCCGTCCATATCAAAACCTGGTTTTCTGTCCATTAAGTTTTGGTACAAGGCTACCATAAATTCAGTACAACCTAGTGAACCTCCAGGATGACCTGAGTTTACAGCGTGTACCATTCGAAGAATGTCTCTTCTGACTTGGATAGTTAAATCGTTTAATTGTTGTGTGTTAGGCTTCATTTTATGTGTAAAAGTTAAACTGCCGCAAATGTAAATTTTATTTTTGCGTAAGACAAATGATTCTCAGAATAGTTATCAGGATTTGTTTGTCCATAAATTTTAGATTTTTAGAATGTGTCATTACGGTTTTTTTGATGTGAGATGATAGCTTTACCCTTTGCAAGGTCATTAGTATTCTCTCGAGTATTAGAGTAGAATCAGAGGGACTTAAAATTCACAAAAAAAGCCTGTAAAAACAAGCTTTAAATCCCAATTTAA